>NZ_BAAAZP010000020.1:0-54864 GCF_039536965.1 Nonomuraea antimicrobica
CAGCGAGGTCACCTCGGCCGCGCGGGCCGCGTGCAGCAGGTCGGCGGCGTCGTCGGGCCTGCGGTGCCGGGGCGTGACGTCGAGGCGGGCGGCCACGCGCAGCCCCGCCCGCTCGAACGCCGCCAGCAGCTCGGCCCGCGTGCGCAGGCCGAGGTGCTCGGCCAGGTCCGACAGGATGAGCCAGCCCTCCCCCTCCGGCTCCAGATGCCCGGCCAGGCCGTCGAGAAACCCGCGCAACATCCGCCCGCCCGGGTCGTAGACGGCGTGGTCGAGCGGCGTCACCGGCTTGGCCGGCAGCCAGGGCGGATTGCAGACCACCAGCGGCGCCCGGCCCGCCGGGAACAGATCGGTGCGCACCACCTCGACCCGGTCGTCGAGGCCGAGCCGGGCGAGATTGGCGCCGGCGCACTCGACCGCCCGCGCGTCGAGGTCGGTGGCCACGACGTGACGGACGCCGCGCCTGGCCAGCACGGCCGCCAGCACGCCTGTGCCGGTGCCGACGTCGAAGGCCAGCCGGTCGCCGGGCAGCGGCGCCTCGGCCACCAGGTCCACGTATTCGCCCCTGATCGGTGAGAACACGCCGTGGTGCGGGTGAATGCGCCCGCCCAGCGCGGGGACGTGCACGCCCTTCTCGCGCCACTCGTGCGCGCCGATCAGGCCGAGCAGCTCCTGGAGCGGCCCGACGGCGGGCGGGGCGTCGGGGCCGTACACCTCGGCGCACGCCTCCCGTACGTCGGGAGCCCGGCGCAGCGGCACGACGTGCCCCTCGGCGTACGGGACCAGCAGCATCCCGAGCGTGCGGGCGCGCTGGGAGCGGGCCTGGCGGTGCCGGTGGAAGCCGCTGCCCGCGGCGGCCGGTTTGCAGCGGCGGCCCATGGCGCTCAGGAGCTGGCGGGCGTTGTTGAAGTCGCCGCGCCAGAGCAGGGCGGTGCCCTCGCAGGCCAGCCGGTAGGCGGTGGCGGCGGTCATCCGGTCGTCGGCGACGATGACGCGGCTCGGGGGCGGCGCGCCCAGCGCGGAGCGCCAGAGCGCGCTGTGTTCCTGGCCTGCCTCGGTCCACTGGATCATCGTCATCCGACCGTTTCACGTACCGCACCGTCACGGCTACCGGTTTTACGGTAAACGGCCGCGCGGCCCCTACGGCGTCAGAGCGTGTAGTCGAAGGTGTAGGAGTGGGCGCCGTCGGGGGCCACCGAGATGGCGATCTCGCCCCTGAGGCCGCGCAGCTCCCCCGTCGCGGAGTCTGGCACGACCCTGGCGAGCAGCGACTGCGCGCCCGCGTCGCTCACCGCGTCGTGCTGGACGACGAAGGCGCCCGACCGGCCTTCGACGGTGCCCTCGAAGTGCTCCAGCGCCACGTACGAGCGCGAGTTCTCCACCGGGGTGGAGGCGACCAGCATGGTGACGACGCTGGTGCCGGTCAGGTCGCCGTGCCAGGTCTTGTCCAGGGTCACGAGCGCGAGCGTGACGCCGTCGCGGTCGTGGAAGGGCGGTTCGGGGGTCCAGTTGGTGATGTCGAAGGTTCCCTTGGCGGTCATGGAGGTCATCGTCGCAGGCGTACCTGCCAGGTGCTGTCAGGTACCGGCGAGCCGTTCCACGACCGGCGCGAAGGCGTCCAGGAACTGGGCGTTCACCGACACGTACGAGATCCCGAGGTGGTCGCGGCGGCGCAGCAGCGTGTCGGCCATCTCCTGGGGCGTGCCGACGAGGATGCCGGTGCCGGTGCGGCCGAAGCGGCTCAGCGCCCATTCCGGCGGCTCCGCCCCCGCGCAGGCCAGGTTCATGCCGAGTTCGAGATCGTGGAAGCGGTCGCCGGCCAGTTCGTACAGCTCGTCCAGCTTGGCCGCCACCTGCTCCTCGGTGGTCTGCGGGGGCACGCCGAGCGCGACCGTGTCGGCCTTGCGCGCGGCCAGCCGCAGCAGCTTGGTGCCGGCCGCGGCCACCAGGATCCGGACGTCCTTGGCCGCGTCGAGGGTCTGGTCGATGGTCTCCGAGAGGCGCTCGATGCGCTGACCGGGCGTGCCGAACCGGACGCCGAGCGCCGCCGCGTCCCGTTCCGCGTCCGGCCGGCCGGCCCCGAGGCCCAGCTCGAACCGTCCGCCGGTGAGCTTGTGCAGGGTGACGGTCTCCCAGGCCACGGCCCTGGGCGTCCGGTTGGGGGCGCTCAGCACGAACGTGCCGACGCGCAGGGTCGTCGTGGCCGTGGCGGCGACGGCCGCGGCCGTGAACGGCGACAACGTCTGCAGGGTGTCGGGCACCAGCAGGGTCGAGTAGCCCAGGCTCTCCACCCGGCGGGCCAGGCCGGTCCACGCGTCGGCGTCGGGGGCTTGTCCGGCGACCGCGCCGAACCTGAACGGGTGATCGGTCATGCCCCCCACGATCGCCGACGGGCGGGCCCGGCACATCGTCCGCCGGACCGGTGGGACGCTACACCCGAGGGCGCAAGCGGATCTGCGCCGCTACTCCCCCAGCAGTAGCCGGACGAACCCGCCGGAGAACTTGCCCGCCGGGTCGAGCCGCCGCACCAGCGACCGGAACGCGTCGGGGCACCGCGGCCGGCGGGTGAACAGCTTGCCCCAGTGCGGCCGGGGCCCGAACGGCGCCAGCGTCTCCTCCACCAGCTCCAGCACCGGCATGACGGCGGCGACGTCCTTCTTCCAGGTGAAGTGGATGCCCACGCTGTCACGTCCGTGGAAGGGGCTGAGCCACAGGTCGTCGGCGGCGACCGAGCGCACCTCGGAGATGAGCAGGACCGGGCGGATGCGCTCGCCGATCGCGAACAGCTCGCGCATTGCCTTCGCCGCGTGCTCTCTGGGCAGCAGCAGCTCCGACTGCAGCTCGTCGCCTGCTCCGCTGGGCGGGGAGTCGGCGCGGAAGTGCGGCAGCCGTTCGTGCCAGGGGCCGGGCACGCCCAGTTGGGCCGTGCAACTGCCGGTCGGCATGCCCGGGATGGGGTGGCGGGGGCCGTCGGCGGGGGTGGTGCCGTACCAGTCGGGGTCGGTCAGCTCGTCCTCGCGCTTCAGCCAGACGCGGGTGTCGCGGTAGTCGGTGAAGAGGCTGACGCTGTAGCCGCTGGACATGATCGCGTCGAGGTCCGCCAGGGCGGTGCCGGGTGACAGGCCCTCGCGTACGTACTGGCGCAGCTCGAAGGCGGGCACCAGGTCGAGCGTGAGCGAGGTGACGATGCCGAGCGCGCCCAGCGACACCACCGCGCCGGGGAAGTCGGCGTCGCCGCGCGAGAGTGACAGCGGCGAGCCGTCGGCGGTGACGAGGTCGATCCCGGACACGGCGGCGGCCAGGCAAGGAACGTTGACACCGGAGCCGTGCGTACCGGTCGCGACCGAGCCGGCCACGGAGATGTGCGGCAGCGAGGCCAGGTTGGCCAGCGCGAACCCGGCCCGGTGCAGCAGCGGGGCCAGCCGCGCGTACGTCATGTGCGCGCCGACCAGGGCCGTGGCCGCCGCGGTGTCGATCTCCACCAGGTCCGGCAGGCGGTCCAGCACCACGAGGTCGCCCGTGGTGTCGGCGACGTCGTTGAACGAGTGCCCGCTCCCCAGGGCCCGGATGTTCGCGCTGGCCGCGACGAGCCGCTGCAGCTCGGCGAGCGACGCCGGATGGTGCACGGCCTTCGCGTGGAACGTGGTGTTTCCCGCCCAGTTGGTGAACGTCACCGCCTCACCCTCCCACAGCGGCAGCCTGCCGTCCCCGCCGGTTCCGGGCGCCGACGACGGAGGTGGACCGGGCGGGGAACCCGTCGACCGTCCCGGACGTTCTTCCCCTTGAGCGCACGATGGCGGAGGAGGGACATGGGCTGGCACTACCGCAAATCCATCAAAGTCGGGCCGTTCCGGATCAACCTATCGCGGCACGGCGTCGGACACAGCTACGGCAATCGCCGCTTCCACGTCTCCACCACCCCTGACGGTCGGCGTCACGTGTCGGTGCACCTGCCCGGCGGCTTCCACTTCGGCAAGACGTTCGGGAGCAGGCGCTATCGGGGACCCCACTACTGACGTTCGGCGGTCCTGCGACCGCTTGACATAGAACGGGCCGGAGGCACGCGCCTCCGGCCCGTTCCCTTTCGCTCTCCCCTCCCTGCCTGCACAGTGGGCTGATGAGCCCTCACATGACGCCGGAAGAGTTCCGCCGCCACGGCAGGCAGGTCGTCGACTGGATCGCGGACTACCTCGCCGGGATCGAGTCGCATCCCGTGATGTCCCAGGTCAAGCCGGGTGAGATCCGGCGCGCGCTGCCCTCGGCGCCGCCCGAGCGGGGCGAGCCGTTCGAGAGCGTGCTGTCGGACCTCGAACGGCTCCTGCTGCCCGGCATCACCCACTGGCAGCATCCGGGCTTCTTCGCCTACTTCCCGTCCAACGCCAGCGGCCCGGCCATCCTGGGCGACCTGCTGTCCAGCGGGCTGGGCGTGCAGGGCATGCTCTGGGTGACCAGCCCGGCGTGCACGGAGCTGGAGACGGTGGTGGTCGACTGGCTGGCCGAACTGCTCGGGCTGCCCGGCCACTTCCGCACCGACGCGGCGGGCGGCGGCGTCATCCAGGACTCGGCGTCGAGCGCGTGCCTGGTCGCGCTGCTGGCGGCGCTGCACCGCGCCGGTGACGGCCGGGTCACGGAGGAGGGGATCACCCGCCGGTACGCGCTGTACGTCTCGTCCCAGACGCACTCGTCACTGGAACGGGCGGCGCGCATCGCGGGCCTGGGCGCGGCGGGGGTCCGTCTCGTGGACGTCGATCCCCGTACGCTGGCCATGGACCCCGCCCACCTGCGTACGCTCCTCGACCGTGACAGGGCCGACGGCATCGTGCCCGCCATGGTGTGCGCCACCGTCGGCACGACGTCCACCACGGCCGTCGACCCGGTGCCCGAGATCGGCGCGGTGTGCCGGGAACGCGGCGTCTGGCTGCACGTGGACGCCGCCTACGCCGGGGTCGCGACCGTCTGCCCCGAGCTGCGCTGGCTCAACGACGGCGTGGCCGAGTACGCCGACTCGTACGCGACCAACCCCCACAAATGGCTCCTGACGAACTTCGACTGCGGCGTTCTGTGGACCGCCGACCGGGGCCCGCTGCTGGCCGCGCTCTCGTCCCTGCCCGAATACCTGCGCAACGCCGCCACCTCGGCCGGGTCGGTCATCGACTACCGGGACTGGCAGGTGCCGCTGGGCCGCCGGTTCAGGGCGCTGAAGCTGTGGTCCGTGATCCGCTGGTACGGAGCCGAAGGGCTGCGCGCCCACATCCGTCAGGGCGTCGGGCTGGCCCAGGAGCTGGCGGGGTGGATCGCCGCCGATCCCGGCTTCGAGCCGCACGAACCGCATCCGCTCGGGCTGGTGTGCTTCCGCCCGCGCTGGCCGGGGCTGGACGCGCGGGAGGCGGACCGGGCCACGATGCGGCTGCTGGAGTTGCTCAACGCGAGCGGGTCGATGTACCTGACGCACACCAGGATCGGCGACCGGGCGGTGCTGCGGATGGCCATCGGGGGCGCGGCGACCGAGCGGCGGCACGTGGAGCAGGCGTGGGAACGCATCCGCACGGAACACGCGGCCCTGTCGAGAACGCTCCCCGGCCACTGAGCGCCCACCGCCGCCTGAACCCCGGGTGGCGAGAGGTCACGTGCGGTAGCGGCCGACGAGTTCGGCGCCGATCCTGGCCAGCTCGGCCCTGACCGACTCCGGCTCCACGACCTCGACCCGCGCGCCCCACCCGGCGAGCTGCTCGGCGATCGTCAGCGCCATCGGGGCGGCCACCCGTGCCCTGACCCGCCCGTCCTCCGCCGCCCCGAGCACCTCGCAGTGCCGCCCGAAGTGGTCGCGGACGATGGGCAGGAACCTGGCCGGGACGAGCACGGTCGCCGAGACCGTCGAGCGCCGCCGTTCCATCTCCTCGACCACGCCCTCCCAGGCCCGCGCCAGTTCGAAGTCACCGGGCCGCTCGAACTCCTCCTCCGTCACCTCGGCCGCGGCGATCCGGTCCACCCGGAAGGTGCGCTGACCGCGTTCGGTGCCGGCCAGCAGATACCAGACGTCGTCCTTGTCCACCAGCCCCCACGGGTCGACCAGGCGCTCGGAGCGTTCGCGGCGGCGGCCCTCGTACGCGAGCCTGACCCGGCGCCGCCGTACGGTCGCGCGTTGCAGGACGCGTACCAGCTCGGGCCGTTCCCGCTCCGGCTCGCCCCAGCGGGCCGGGTCGACCACCACCGTGCCCGCGGCGGCCTCGGCCTCGGCCCTGAACGTCTGCGGCAACGCCCGCAACAGTTTGCGCAGCGCGGATCTGATCTCGGGAGCGGTGGGCGCGGCCGGCCCGGCGAGCAGGAACAGCGCCTGCGCCTCGTGGGCGGTGAGCCCGCTGAGGTCGGTACGCGCACCCCCCAGCAGCGACCAGCCGCCACCCCGCCCGGCCTGCGGGTAGACGGGAATGCCCGCCGTGGACAACGCCTCCAGGTCGCGGCGCGCGGTGGCCACGGACACCTCCAGCTCCGCGGCCAGCTCGGCGGCGGTCACCCGGCCACGCGCCTGCATGAGCAGCAGCGCGGCCACCAGTCGATCTGCTCGCATGCCGTCCATTCTCCTCGGAAAAGTACGCATTCGATGAGCACTTTTCAGGCGCACCATGGTCCCTGTCACCCGACATAAAACGACATGAGAGGTCACCGTCATGCTTCGCGGATTCGCCACGATCTCGTTCTGGACCGCCGACCTGGAGGCCGCCGCGGCCTGGTACACGGAGTTCCTCGGCATCGAGCCCTACTACCGCAAGCCCGGCTACATCGAGTTCCGCGTCGGCGACTACCAGAACGAGTTCGGCCTGATCGACAGCCGGTACGCCCCGCCCGGCGCGACGAACGGGCCCGCGGGCGCGATCATGTACTGGCACGTGGACGACCTGGAGGCCACCCTGGAGAAGCTGCTCCGTCTGGGCGCCAAGGAGTACCAGCCGATCACCCACCAGGGAGACGGAGAGGGGTTCATCACGGCGTCGGTGGTCGACCCGTTCGGGAACATCCTCGGGATCATGCGCAACCCGCACTACCTGACCGTTCTCGGAGAGTGACGCGTCTGCCATCCTGGACGGGTGTCACGGCCGCACGTCCTGCTCACCGCACCGCCTCGCACGGGCAAGACCACCGTCGTCCGTCGCCTCGCCGAGCTGCTCCGGGCGACGGGCCTGCCGGTGTGCGGCTTCGTCAGCGACGAGCTGCGTGAGCACGGGCAGCGGACGGGCTTCACCGTCGAAGACTTCGCCGGGCGCAAGGCCGTGATGGCACACCAGTCGTGGGTCTCCGGCCCGCGGATCGGCAGGTACGGCGTCAACGTGCCCGCGTTCGAACGCATCGCGCTGCCGGCCATGCAGCGCGCGCTGACCACGAAGGGCGCGGTGGTGCTGATCGACGAGATCGGGCCCATGGAGATGCTGTCGCCCGCGTTCATGCCGCGCTGCGTGGCGCTCTTCGACTCCGACCTGCCGATCGTCGCCACGGTGCACCAGCGCACCCATCCGGCCCTGAAGGCGCGCATCGAGGCCGACCTGATCACCGTGACCCCGCACAACCGCGACGAACTCCCGGAAACCCTGCGCCGCCTGCTCGCCGGCCGCGCCTGGTGACCCGATGCTCCCCGCTCCCGGACGGCTCACCCTGATCTGCGGCCTGCCCGGCTCCGGCAAGACCACGCTGGCCCGCCGGCTGGCCGCCGAACAACCCGCCGTACGACTGTGCCCTGACGAGTGGATGGCGCACCTCGGCCTCGACCCGTACGACGACCCGGCGCGCGACCGCCTGGAGAGGCAGCTCTGGCGGCACGCCCATGACCTGCTACGGCTGGGGCAGGACGTCATCCTGGAATACGGCTTCTGGTCGCGGGCCGAACGGGACGAGCTGCGCCTGGCCGCCCGCACGCTGGGCGCGCAGGTCGAGCTACGCTACCTCACCGCCCCCACCGAGGAGCTGTGCCGCCGTCTGGAGGCCAGGAGCGGGTGGGGCACGGTGCCGGTCACGCGCGACCAGCTCGAGAGGTGGGCAACTCTCTTCGAGGCCCCGGACGAAGCCGAACTGGCGCTCTTCGACGCGCGAATCCCGTGAGAACTCGATCCGTCCCATGAGAACTCGATCCGTCCCATCGGGAAAAAGCAGGCATGACACAAACGCACCCGGCGACGACAGCCGAGGTGAACGACGCTGAACTCATCCGATGGTCACGTGACGACCCGGAACAGTTCGCCGGACTGTTCGACCGCTACATCGAACAGATCCACCGCTTCATCGCCAGGCGGCTCGGTCCCCAGGCCGCCGACGACGTCGCGGCCGAGACGTTCCTGACGGCCTTCCGCAGTCGCGCCTCCTACGACCTGACCCGGCAGCTCGCCGGTCCATGGCTCTACGGCATCGCGACCAACCTCATCGCCAAGCACCGGCGGGGCGAGGAGCGGTTCCTGCGTGCGCTGAGCCGTACCGGCACCGATCCGTCGTCCGAGCCGTCGATGGCGGACACGGTCGTCGGCCGCGTGGCCGCGCAGGGGGTCGATCGCAAGCTCGCGGGGGCGCTGGCGGGCATGTCCTCGGGCGATCGCGACGTGCTGCTGCTGGTGGCCTGGGGCGAGTTGGCCTATGAGGAGGTCGCGTCGGTGCTCGGCGTACCGGTCGGAACGGTCCGTTCACGTCTGCACCGAGCGCGCAAGAAGGCAAGGGCCGCCCTGGGCGGAGACGATCCCACAAGAGAGGTCGCATGATGGACGAGATCAAGCAGTTCCTCGGAGCCACGCCGGTGATCACCAGCGAGGCGAGGGAGACGGCACGAGCCCGGCTCTTGCGGGAGATGCACGAGCCCGCCCCCGCACCCGTGAGGCGGCGTACCCTGCGCATTCCGCGGTTGACCTGGCAGCTCGGGGTCGCCACCGTGGCCGCCGCGGCCCTCGTCGTCGGCTTCGGCGTGCTGCGCGGTGACGACCGGTCGGCCGCGCTCGCCAGCGTCAAGGACCTCGGCGAGCGGGCCGCCCGAACAGCCGAACACGACCCGGACGCCGCGTACAAGAGGACTCCCACCTCCGGCCAGTGGCTGTACGTCAAGGAGACCATCGCCCCGCTGCTCGCCGAGCCACGGCCGGAGGTGGATCGCGACCGGCGCGAGACCCTGGAAACCTGGCACAGCCTGGACGGCAAGCAGATGGCGATCGACGACGGCGCGGGCAAGCTGGTCATCGAGGAGGTGACCACCGGTCTCACCGGCGCCGACCTGGCCAAGGCCCCCGTCACGCCCGACGCGGTGCTCGCCAAGATCAAGGCATCCGTCGCCGCGACTCCCGCCTCGCCGTTCGACCAGGGCGCGTCCGAGCCAGAGCGTACGTTCAAGACGATCGGCACCCTCATGGGCGGACAGGCGCTCACCCCGGAGGTCCGTGCGGCGCTGTTCCGCGCGCTGCCGATGGTCGAAGGCGTCTCGGTCAAGCAGGACGCCGTCGACGCGGCGGGCCGGCACGGCGTCGCGTTCGCCTACACCGGAGCTGAGGAGCGCTCCGAGATCATCGTCGATGCCGAGGACTACCGGTTCCTCGGCCGCTACGGCGAGAACCTCGCCGACAGGCCGTTCCCCAGCCAGGGCGTCGTGACGCCCGCTCCGACCTCCCCCAGCGAGCAGACCGGAACCGTCAAGGCCGGCGCCCCCCTGGTGTGGAGCGCGCAACTGGAGACCGAGGTCGTCGGCAAGCCAGGGGAACGCGCCCAGAAGTAGGCGCCCTCCCCGGTTGAGGACCGTGTCCTCGATCAGGATGGGGTGGACGAAGAAAACGCCTCCTGCCTACGGAGACTCGCAGGCAGGAGGCGTTGTGGTCTTGTGGACCTGATTGCCGCTTACTCGAACACCGCGCCACAAACTTGGAGGAGACTGTCGAATGGCCAAGGCTTACTTCCAACCTTGGGGCTAGCCCGTCGCGCCGTGCGGTCGTGTCACGGCGACCACGTTCACAAGCCGTTCCAGGCCGTCGAAGTCCTTGGGGTTCGCGGTGAACAACGGCAGTTCGTTACAGGCGGCCGTCGCAGCGATCATCAGGTCGGCGGTCCGGCTCCGTGGTCGTCGACCTTGCATGTACACGACGGCACAGATCTGCCCGAACACGCGGGCTGCCTCGGCGTCGTACGGCAGCGGATCACCAAACGCCGCCTCGGCATACTGGAGCACCGCGACCCTTCCCGCACGCTTGACCGGATCATCGGTGGCATACGGGCCGCGCGACAGTTCGCCAAGCGTGACTGCGGTGATCGCCGACTCTGCGGGCAGTTCGGCGGGATCGAAGAGCTTGAAGGCGGCCACGATATTCGTGTCGAGAACGCCTCGCTCATGCCGGGTCACAGGCCGGTCCCATCGAGCGGATCGCGTAGCTCGTCATCGATCATCGAGTCCAGATCAGCCCGTACCTCGTCCCAGTCAACAGCCGGGGCGGTGGCGAAGACGGCCTGCGCCTCCGCTGTGGGAACGAACCGGCGACGCCTGATCGGATTCACTTCGGCGAGCGGCTCGCCGTTGAGCGTCAGAATGTACCGCTTTCCCGCACGCAGGCCGCGCGTGACGCCACCAGAGTCGTTGACGAACTGGCGCACGCTCACCTCGGTCGAACGAGGCCTTGGGGCATCCATGCCGCAATTGTACCCACGCCATACTACGGCATCATGATCGTTTACTTCACGCTGCTCACTCCCCATTGCACAGACGTAAAGGCGCAGTCAAGGCCGGCGCAGTTCCACATCATCAAGAACGGCCCGACGATCTCCGCCAAGCACGTCGGTACGACCGGAGCCCACCGCGACGAAAGCGACACTTTTGGGCTGGACGGCATCGCGACCCGCCCGGCATGATCCGACGTGCGAGTGTCGGCGGACTCGGCCCGCCTCTCGGGCGGCCTCTCGGGCGCCTCGGGGGACGAGGTTACCGGTGGCGCAGACGGGGCAGCGCGGTTGATAGTACGTGGAGGTGCGGTCGATCGTACGTGGAGGTAGAGCCATGGATGCCTACCAGGCCGCCACCGCGATCGTGGCCACGGCGGCCGGCGGCGCCTCGATCTCCGCTCCCGTCGCGGGGCTCGCGAGGTGAGGTCATGCGTCTACTCAACATCGAATCCTCTCCGCGCGGATCCAGGTCTGCGTCTATCGCCGTCACCAGCGCTTTTATCGAAGCCTACCGTCAGGCTTGCCCTTGGGTCATTGTCGATACCTTGAACGTCTGGGAGGAAATGCTGCCGGACTTCGATCAGGAGGCAATCGGGGCGAAGTACAAGGGCGTGAGCAAGGAACCGATGGACCGGGCGGAGTCCGCCATCTGGGACAAAATTCAGGAGCTGGCGGTACGTTTCCAGCAAGCGGACCGCATCGTGCTCGGCGTGCCCATGTGGAACTTCGCCTATCCGTACAAACTCAAGCAATTGATCGATCTGGCCAGTCAGCGAAACATGCTCTTCACCTATGACGGCATCGAGTACGGCCCGTTGCTGAAAACTCCGCGCGCCTTCGTGGTCTATGCGCGGGGCGGGACGTATGAGGAAGACTCACCGACACCCGCTTCCCGGTTCGACCATCAGAAAAGGTACATCGATTTCTGGCTGAAGTTCATCGGGGTCAAGGAGGTTCATACGCTGGTGGTGGACGGCACGACGTGGGGCGGGAAAAAGAAGGGCGAGGAGAAAGTCGCGCTCGGTCGGGAGGAGGCAAGAAAATTGGCGGCGGATTTCTGAGCTTGATCTTTAACCTTGCCGACGATGACAGTGATGAAAGTTCAGCCGGCAGCTTCTGAGGCCGAGGTCGGCGGGGCCGAGGCGGTGCTCGATACCAGCAGCATCACCACCGCGACTCGGCGACCTGGCTGGTGAGCCAGGACTCGATGTGCTCGTTCACCTCGGCGTGAGCGAGAGACGAATCGCCCCGCTCCTGCACGTCCACAGGACCCAGACACGCAAAAACGGCGATGCCCCGAAGGACACCACCGTTGATCGAACCCGCTTGGGTGGAGCTATGGGGATTCGAACCCCAGACCTCCTCCATGCCATGGAGGCGCGCTACCAACTGCGCCATAGCCCCTTGCGATCAACAAGTGTAACGGAGTCCTGGACCCCTCGTGTCACGCCGGGACCCCGGTGATACGTCTTAGGTTCATGCCCATCTTTGAGGAGCACCGAAGCCTGCTGACCGCGGTCGCCTACCGGATCCTGGGCAGCGTCGCCGACGCCGAGGACGTCGTCCAGGAGGCGTGGCTGCGCTGGTCCGGCGTGGACGAGTCGGGTGTCGACGACCCCAGGGCGTACCTGGTCACGGTGACCTCGCGGCTGGCCGTCGACCGGTTGCGGTGGGTGAAGTCGCGGCGGGAGTCGTACGTGGGGCCGTGGCTGCCCGAGCCGATCAGCACGTCCCCCGACGTCGCCGACCGGGCGGAGCTGGCCGACTCCGTGGAGCTGGCGCTGCTGGTGGTGCTGGAGACGCTCTCGCCGCTGGAGCGGGCGGTGTTCGTGTTGCGGGAGGCGTTCGACCTGCCGTTCGCCGAGATCGCGCGGATCATCGGACGGGCCGAGCCGGCCACCAGGCAGCTCGCGCGGCGGGCGCGGGAGCACGTGCGCGAGAAGCGCCCGCGCTTCGACGTGGACGGGAACGAGCGCAGGCGCATCACCGAGCGCTTCATGAGCGCCGCCGCCGGAGGCGACCTCGACGCGTTGATCGCGATGTTCTCCGACCAGGTGACGGTGGTCACCGACGGCGGCGGCAGGGCCAGGGCGGCGCTGCGGGTCATCACCGGGCCCGAGAAGGCCGGCCGCTACCTGCTGTCGATCACCAGCCCGGCGAACAGCGCCCGCTTCCTGGCCTCGATCGGCGTGCCCGGCGACGCCGACCTGTCGGTCGGGCTGACGATCCTGAACAACGCACCCGCCGTGGTCGGCTCGGCCGGCGGGCAGGTGGTCACCGTCGTCTCGCTGGTGATCGTGGCGGGCCGGATCGAGGCCGTCTACCTGATCGTCAATCCGGAGAAACTCGCCCGACTGGAGCCCGTCATGGTCGCCGGTGACCCGTACACGTGGTCCGCATGGTCAGGGCCGCGTCGTCGAGAGCGAGAGTGACGGTGACCTCGCCCAGCTCCGCCGTCCCGCGTACGTGGGTGCCGCCGCACGGGATGGACGCCTGCCCGTCGGGCAGCGAGCAGTGCCAGGTGCGCCGGGCGGTCAGCTCGGGCCCCGGCACATCCAGACCGACCGGGGCGTCGGCGGCCACCCATGCCGCCAGCCGCTCGTTCACCTCCCGCGCGACCTTCGCCGGGTCCAGGCCCTCGGTGGAGAAGCCCTTCTTGCGCAACGACTTGCCCAGGCGGTAGACGTCCACGCTGCCGTGCGGCTCGATGCGCGAGGAGGCGATCGCGGCCTGGTCGAAGTCGGGACGCCCGAGCGAGTCGGGCCTGGTCTCCTTGCGCCAGTGCCCGGCGAGCGCGGCGTTGAGCGCCAGCGCGGCCAGGTGGCAGGCCGTGTGCCCGGCCGAGAGCGCCGCCCGGTGGACCGGGTCCACCTCGAGGTCCACCTCGGCGCCCACGGGCAGCGGCGTCTCGGTCACGTGGACGACCAGCCACTGCCGGTCCTCGGCGCCGCGCCGCACCGGGACGTCCTCGCCGAGCAGGACCTGGCCGTCGTTCGACTGCGCCCCCGTGACGCAGTCGACGACGGCCAGGCCGCCGATCGTGCCCTGGTCGGCGGGCTGGTCCGGCCAGGTGTGGTCGAGGGGATGGAACGGCGTCTCGGCGACGACGAGGCCGTGCCGGTCCCCCACCGGCACGACCCCGACGATCGGTGAGCGGCCACTGGTCAGGCCGCGGGGAAAGGTGACAAGGGTGGAATTCACGCGGTCATTCTGGCAGGGTTCCGCTCGTCCTCCAGGTAACGGTCGCGGCCGGCGTACAGGCCGGTGACGAGTTGGGCGACGAGCACCACGAAGATCAGCGCGTACGGCACCGCCCAGCCGCCCGTGGCCTCCCGCAGCACCCCCACCAGCAGCGGCCCCGCGCCCGCGATGAGGTATCCGGCGCTCTGCCCGAACGCCGCCAGCGCGGCCGTGGACTCCGGCGTACGGGTGCGCAGCGCCAGCATCATCAGCGCCAGCGGGAACGACCCCATCCCCACGGCCACGAACACCACCCACACCAGCGCCGTCGAGGGCGGCGCGAACCACAGCCCGAGGAAGCCGACCACGTAGAACGAGACGAGCCCGATCACGGTGGGGCGCTGGTCGCGGTGGCGGGAGGCGATCACGGGCACGAGGATCGAGACGGGGATGCTCAGCGCGGTGAACACGGCGAGCACGAACCCGGCCTCCGACGTGCTGTATCCCACGTCGGTGAGGATCGTGGCGAGCCAGCCGAACATGATGTAGGCGATCATCGACTGGGTGCCGAAGTAGATCGCGACCATCCAGGCCAGCTTGCTCCTGAGCAGGCTGCGCAGGCCCGCGCCCCGGCCGCCGCTGTTCCGTTCCGGCTCACTGCGCAGCAGCGCGAGCCACGGAAGGACGGCGACGGCGGCCAGGGCCGCCCACACGCCGAGCGCGATGTGCCAGTCTCCCGACGCGCGTTCGATCGGCACGGTCGCGGCGGCGGCCAGCATGGTGCCCACCGCGAGGGCCGTGGTGTAGACGGTGGTCATGATCCCGGTACGGGCCGGGAAGTGACGCTTGATCAGCGTCGGGATGAGCACGTTGCCGACGGCGCCGCCGGACAGGGCGACCGCGCTGCTCAGCAGGAACACGGGCGCCGAGTCGACCAGCGACCTGACCAGCAGCCCCACGCCCAGCGTGATCAGGGCGAGCAGCAGCAGCCGGTGCTCACCGGCCCGCCGGGCGAGCGTGGGCGTGACCGCTCCCACGCCGGCGAAGGCCAGGACGGGCAGGGTGGTCAGCAGCCCCGTGCCGACGCTCGACATGCCGAGCCCGGCGGCGAGCTGGTCGAGCAGCGGGCCCACGCTGGTGACGGCGGTGCGCAGGTTCAGCGCGGCGAGGACGATTCCCAGTACGAGGAGCCAGGCCAGGGGTGCGGTTCTGCCTCGGGTCTCTTGGGCGAGCACGCTCATGCCGGGAAGGTCCTCCACTCATCAAGTCATGGGATGAATCACCCCCTTTAACTAGACCGTAATATCCGTTTATTCCTGGCTGCCGGTCTTGTTGCCGCACGATTCGATGAACGTCTTGAAGCGCTTGAGGTCACCGACGACCCGCATGCGGACGAGGTGCAGCCAGTCGGCGGCGGCCTCGACGAAGCCCTCGGGGTCGTACTCCATCCTGAGCGTGACCCTGGTCCTGTCGTCGTCGATCCGGTGGAAGGTCACCGTGCCCGCGTGGTGCGGGCCGCCGACGCTGCGCCAGGCGACGCACTCGTCGGGCCGCCGCTCGGTGATCTCCGCCTCGAACTCACGTCTGACGCCCGCGATCTCCGCCACCCACGCCGTACGCGTGCCGCCGAGCCGCTCGACCGACTCCACGCCCTCCATGAACCGGGGGAAGCTCTCGAACCGCGTCCACTGGTCGTAGGCCACCCGGAGGGGAACCTTGACCTCTTCCGTGTGTTCGATCGTGCTCATGGGGTGTGCCACTGCCCCGGCGTCTGGGGCGTTAACGCCTGCGCCGCAGCCAGTAGAGGCCCACGAGGGGCAGCACGAGGGGGATGAACAGGTAGCCCCGGCCGTACGCGGACCACACGGTCTCGTCGGGGAAGGCCGCCGCGTCGAGCAGGCTGAGCGTACCGATGACCAGCACCCCGGCCAGCTCGATGCCGAGCGCCGCCAGCGCCAGACGGCGCTCGCCGCGCCACAGCGCGACGGTGAGCAGCAGGTAGACCAGCGCCGCGAACGCCGACAGCGAGTACGCCAGCGGCGCCTCGCCGAACCTGCTCGCGATCTGCACGCCCGCCCGCGCCCCCGCGGCCAGGGAGAACAGCCCGTAGACGGCGATCAGCGCACGACCCGGCCCCGCGCCGATGGGTGCGGTCACGCCACGCCCTGCCAGATCTGCAGCAGCCGGCCGTTCATCACCGCGATCGCGAACCCGGCCACCACCAGGATCGCCGACCCCCACCTGCTCCGCTCGGCCAGCGCCAGGAACACCCCGGCCGGCGGGATCAGCACCTGACCCCCGACATAGCCGAACAGCGTGACCTTGTCGCCCGGCCCCTCGCCACCCGCCACCGCCGCGATCACGAAACCCGCCTGCACCAGGACGGCCACCTCGAGCAGGGCGAAGCCGACCAGCAGCACCATGCCCATCGGCCGGTTGCGGATCGCGACGATCAGGCTCATCAGCATCAGCAGCAGCGCGCCGCCGATGACGACAGCGGAGACGACGGTGTTCATCGGGGGTAAGGCTATCGCCCGGCCACCCCGCCCCCTCCCGCGACCGCCGCCCGTGAGGTGCTCATAGGATCGAAGGCGTGGAGAGGATCCTCGTCAGCGCCTGCCTGATGGGCCGCAAGGTGCGCTACGACGGCCGGGCGAAGACCAGCGACGCCGCCCGGCTGGCCGAGTGGCGCGAGGAGGGGCGGCTGGTGCCCTTCTGTCCGGAGGTGGCGGGCGGCCTGCCCGTCCCCCGTCCCGCCGCCGAGATCGAGGGCGGTGCGGGCGGCGCGGCCGTCCTGTCCGGCGCGGCCCGCGTGGTGGCGTCCGACGGGTCCGACGTGACGGCGGAGTTCCTGGCGGGTGCGCGGGCGGCGCTCGCGACCGCGCGTTCCGAGGGGATCCGGATGGCGGTGCTCAAGGAGGGCAGCCCCTCGTGCGGGGCGCTGTCGATCTACGACGGCAGCTTCCAGGGGCGGCGTACCCCCGGGCAGGGCGTCACCACGGCGCTGCTGGAGCTGAACGGCATCCGGGTGTTCGACGAGGGCCGCCTCGCCGAGGCCGCCGCCTACCTGCGCACCCTGGAGACGTAGAACGCGCCCGTCAGCCCGGCGGTGAGCACGACCGCCATGGCGCTGTGATACCAGGTGAGCAGCGCCGTCCCGGCGACCGGGCCGAAGGCCAGCGCCAGGATCCCCAGCAACACCCCGCCCAGCGCGCACGCATGGGCGTAGATCAGGCCGTCCCAGGCCCACCGCCTCCCGGACAGCGCGCCGTACGCGCCGGCCAGCATCGCCCCGGCGCACAACGTCTCGACGACGGCGGCCGGCACGATCACGGGCTCGCGCAGCGGGCCGACCCCGATCCCGGCGTGCAGCAGCCCGAAGGTCAGGAAGACCAGCGCGTACAGCAACGACAGGCCGCCCAGGGCTCCGCGGAGTGCGTTCATGCGTCCACGCTGCCATCCCGTACGGGCGACGGAATCGCCCTCGGGGAGGCGGCGCCGGTACGCCTTCGGTCGTAGGCGGCCCGCTCGCTCGGGAAATCCGGCTTGCCGCTTTCCCGGAAACTTTCCCGGCACCTCGGGAGTCGTACTGGTGGGGCGCGCAGAACGCCGGGGGACTCGCGGGGAAACAGTCCCCCGGCGGCGCGTAGGGGGTCCGATTCTCATCGGAAAACGGGGAAAGGGACACGGCGATGCCTGTCGACCTGCACAACGAAAGACCTCTGGCCTGGGACTCGGCCACGCTCGACGCCGACACGAAGGCGATGCTCGACAACCTGCAGCCGAACATCCTGCGCGCCCACGTGCGCGAGCACCTGTCCGTGCTGTTCGTCCGGTTCAACGACGTGGCCGAGGGGCGGGCGTTCCTGCGCGGCATCGCCACCACGAAGATGAAGTCAGCGCGCAGGCACCTGGAGGAGGTACGCGACTTCGCCACCGGCCGCCGGCGCGGCACACCTTACGTGGGCATCGGCATCAGCAAGGCCGGCTACCGCGACCTCGGCCACTCGGTCGAGGACGTGCGCAAGTTCGGCGACCCGGTCTTCCGCGACGGCATGAAGCGGCGCGTCGGGGTGGTCGCCGACCCGCCGGTGGAGCAGTGGGAACGCGCCTACCAGCGGGAGATCCACGCCGTCATCCTGATCGGCGACGCCGACCCAGGGCCGGTCGAGCGGCTGCGCGAGGAGATCCTCGGCGACCTGCCCGAGAGCGCCAGGCTGCTCGGCGAGGAACGCGGCCAGGGCATGCGCAACCCGGCCGGCGACGGCATCGAGCACTTCGGCTACGTGGACGGCCGCAGCCAGCCGCTGTTCCTGAAGGACGAGGTGGACAGGGAGCCGAAGAAGCACTGGGACCCGGCGTTCCCGCTGGCGAGCGTCCTGGTGCCCGACCCGTTCGCGCCGAACCCCCTCCGCCATCACGGCAGCTACCTGGTGTTCAGGAAGCTGGAGCAGAACGTGCGGGCGTTCAAGGAGATCGAGCGCGACCTGGCCGACGCGCTGGGCCTGGCCGGGGCCGACCGTCCCCGCGCGGGCGCCATGCTCGTCGGCCGCTTCAAGGACGGCACCCCGCTGACCGTCAAGCCCAAGGCGGGCGGCGGGCCGGTGAGCAACGACTTCACCTTCGACGGCGACGACGGCTCCAGGTGCCCGTTCTCGGGGCACGTCAGGAAGACCAACCCGCGCTCGTTCGGGCGTGAGGTGCTCATGGCCAGGCGCGGGCAGACGTACGGCGAGCGCACCGACGACCCGTCGGACGACTCCCCGCCGGAGAACCGTCCGAGCGCCGAGGTGGGGCTGCTGTTCATGGCGTTCAACGGCAGCCTGCTCGACCAGTTCGAGTTCACCCAGCAGACCTGGGCCGACAACCCCGACTTCGAGGTGCCGGCCACCGGCCACGACCCGGTCATCGGGCAGGGTGACCGCGACGTCAAGGTGACCTTCCCCAAGGTGTGGGGCGAGCCCGAGCAGTCCGTCCCGCAGACCCAGGTGGCTCAGACCGTCACCATGAAGGGCGGCGAATACTTCTTCGCGCCGTCCCTGGCCTACCTGCGCAACCTGTGAGACCCGCCGGGAGCCCCGCCCGGCTCCCGGCGGCACCTCATCGCCCAGCCGCGAGTGAGCAGAAGGATGTACGCCCGGCTCAGCCCGCCGGAGGAGGCAGGCACGGGCCCGGTTCAGCATGATTTCCTCATGACGATCGCACTGCTGCTCACCCTCGCGGCCCTCGCGGTGGTCGACAGCACCAGCTTCGGCACCCTCGGCATCCCCGTCTACCTGCTGCTGTCCTCCGGCCGGTCGCGGGCGTCACGGCTGCTGATCTACCTGGCCACCGTGGCCGTCTTCTACTTCCTGGTCGGGGTGGCCCTCATGCTGGGCCTGACGGCGGCCATGGACGCGTTCGGCGACGCGCTGAACAGCCGGCCCGCGTACATGGTGCAGCTCGCCCTCGGCGTGGGGCTGTTCGCGCTGAGCTACCGGTTCGACCCGAAGTGGCGGGCCAAGCGGGGCAAGCCGGAGCGGACGTTCAAGCCGCGTGTTGGCGGGCCCCGGGCCATGGTGCTGCTGGGGCTGACGGCCGGGGTGCTGGAGGTGGCCACGATGGTGCCGTATCTGGCCGCGATCGGGATGATGACCAGCTCAGGGCTGGTGGTGGCGCAGTGGGTGCCGGTGCTGGCGGGGTACGTACTGATCATGATCCTGCCGCCGCTGGCGCTCATGGGGCTGCGCGGGGTGGCCGGGGCCTGGCTGGAGCCGAAGCTGGAGCGGCTGCGGGCCTGGATGACCAAGCACTCGGCGTCGATGGTGAGCTGGACGCTGGCCATCGTCGGGTTTCTGCTGGCCAGGGACGCCGCCGTCTATCTGTTCTGGTAGCGGCGCAACGGTCTGCTCCGGGCGGGCCCACGGGTGAGTGACGCCTAGTATCGGGTCTCCGGGGGGAGATCGGTGATGTTGCGGGCGTTCCTGAGGACCGAGGCCGGAAGCACCAGCGTGCTGCTCGGTGCCACTGTGCTCGCCCTGCTGTGGGCGAACTCACCGTGGGCGGACACCTACGAGACGTTCTGGCGCACCACGATGGGCATCTCCTTCGGCGACGCCCACTTCTCGCTCGACCTGCGGCACTGGGTCAACGACGGCATCATGACCGTCTTCTTCTTCCTCATCGGGCTCGAGGTCTCCTACGAGGTGCGGCTCGGGCAGCTCAGGGACCGGCGGCTGATCGCCGTGCCCGCCGTGGCGGCCCTCGGCGGCATGCTGGTGCCCGCCGGGCTCTACCTGCTGCTCAACCACGGCGGGCCGGGGCCGCCGGGTGGGGCGTGCCGATCGCCACCGACACCGCCTTCGTGCTGGGCGTGCTGGCCGTGGTGGGGGCCCGGTGCCCCGATCCGCTGCGGGCGTTCCTGCTGACGCTGGCCATCGTGGACGACGTGCTCGCGATCATGATCATCGCGCTCTTCTACACCTCCGCGCTGTCCGTGCCCGCCCTCATCTCCGCGGCGGTGCTGCTGGCGGCGATCGTGACGCTGCGGTGGCTGAAGATCTGGCGGGCGCCGGCGTACATCGTGCTGGGGTTCGCGCTCTGGGTGGCCACGCTGGAGAGCGGCATCCACCCCACGCTGGTCGGCATCGCACTCGGCATCCTCGTCTTCGTGTACGCCCCCACCGACCACAAGCTGCTCCTGGCCGGGGAGGCCGTACAGGAGTTCACCAGCGAGCCCAGCGCGCAGGCCGCCAGGGAAGCCGCGCGGCGCGTGCAGCGGGCCGTCTCGGTCAACGAACGGCTGCAACTGCGGCTGCAACCGTGGAGCAGCTACGTCATCGTGCCCGTCTTCGCCCTGGCCAACGCCGGGGTACGGCTCGACGGCGAAACCCTGCGGGCCGCCGCCACCTCCCCGGTGGCCATCGGCGTGGCGCTGGGGCTCGTGGTGGGCAAGTTCGCCGGGATCGCGCTGGGCACGTGGCTGCCGCTGCGGTTCGGGTGGGGGGTGCTGCCGGGCAACCTGGTGTGGGGGCAGGTGCTGGGCGGCGCGGCGGTGTCGGGCCTCGGGTTCACCGTGGCGCTGTTCATCGTGGACCTGGCCTTCCACGACCAGGCGCTGCACGACCAGGCGAAGATCGGCATCCTGGCGGGCTCGCTGGTGGCGGCGGTGCTGGGGTGGGTGATCTTCCGGCTGGCCTGGGACCGGGGCGGGGTGTGCGCGCCGCCCGAGGCCGAGCCCGCCGAGGAGCTGCCCACCACCCTCGCCGTGCCGGTCGGGCCGGACGACCACGTACGCGGCCCGGCCGACGCACGGGTGACGATCGTCGAGTACGGCGACTTCGAGTGCCCGTACTGCGGCCGGCTGCACCCGATCCTGGAGGAGCTCCGCCGCGCGAACCCCGACGTGCGCCTGGTCTTCCGGCACTTCCCGCTGCGTACCCTGCACCCGCGGGCCGCCTCGGCCGCGATCGTGTCGGAGGCCGCCGCCGACCACGGCCGGTTCTGCGAGATGCACGACATCCTCTACGACAACCAGCGGTTCCTCACCCACGAGGACCTGGAGCACTATGCCGCCGAGCTGGGCATCGCCCCCTGGCCGGACGTGGCCCGCCACGTCGCCAGGATCGCGGTGGACGAGGAGTCAGGCCGCGACAGCGGGGTACGCGGCACCCCCACCCTCTTCCTGAACGGCCACCGGTACGAGGGCGGCCACGACCTGGCTTCGATCACCCGCGCGGTGGCAGAACTCCGCGCGGCCACGTAGCGTTCGCTGTTCGTCCCCTACCGGCTGGAGATGAGATGTCGTTGAGTTCCATTTCGCTGTCCACCATCCTCAGTATCGTCTCCCTGATCGTGATGACCGTGATGCTGCTGGGCGGCGCCGTCCTCATGGCGACGCGCAGGCGGGAGCACGGCCGGGGCGCCATGCTGGGCATGGTGGGCTGCATCGTGCTGCTCGTGGGGGTGGCGCTCAATGCCTTGATCGTCTTCTTGCTCCCCGCGCTGGGCGACTCGTGGAGTCCGAGCGAGATCGAGATCGTTCTCGCGATCCACACCCTCGCCAGCCTGATCGTCCAGATCGCCGGCACGGTGTTGCTGATCTTCGCCGTGATCGCCCGCAGGAACCCGCCGCAGCCCGTCCAGCCCGGACACCCGAGCCACCCGGGACACCCGGGCCAGCAGCCCTGGCAGCAGCAGCCCTACCAGCAGCAGCCGGTCCAGCAGCAGCCCGGTTGGCAGGCGCCGCCCCGGCCGCCGTTCGGCGAGGGTCAGGGCTGAGCGCCGGTCAGATAGTCGTCCCATGTGATCTCGCCCGCGGGCCTGGCCCCGGTGGTGAGGCGCCCGGCCCTGAAGGCGCGGCCCAGCCTGCCCGGCAGGCGTACCCGCAGCACCGGACGGCGCAGCCCGCGGGCCCGCAGCCACCTGCGGGCGGCCTCGTCCATGGTCAGCGCCTCGGGCCCGCCGTAGTCCTCGATCCGCCCGGACGGTCCCCTTCCGACCAGGGTGACCAGGTGATCGGCGACGTCGCGTACGTCCACCGGCTGCGCGCGGACGCCCGGGTCGGCGACCAGCAGGCCGAGCCGGGACATCCCGCGCAGCGCCTGGTCCACGAACTCGTGGAACTGCGTGGCCCGCAGGACCGTCCAGGGCACGCCGCCGTCCCGGACGAGGTGCTCTGCCCTGACCTTCGTCCGGAAATATCCCCACGGCACCTGGTCCGCGCCCACGATCGAGAGGTAGACCAGATGCCGCACCCCGGCGTGCCCGGCCGCCGCGAGCAGCGCCGACGTGCCGTCGAGCTCCACCCGCACCGTGTAGCGCCCCCGGTACGGCGCCGAGGCCAGGTGCACGACCACCTCCACCCCGGACACGGCCGCCGCCACGCCCTGCCCGGTGGCCAGGTCGGCCACGACCCACCGCACCCCTCCGGCCGCGGCCCGCGGCGTACGGCCGGCCGCGCGCACGTCGTGTCCCGCCTCGATCAGCCTCTCCAGCACGGCCCGGCCCAGCCGCCCGCTACCGCCCGTCACGAGCACAGATGTCATGCCACCAGGACGACTTCACCCTGCGGAAATGTGACAATGGTGGCGTCAGCAACGCGCCGCAGCGGTTCTGAGAGAGTCATGACCGGAGAGCAGCCCGGCCACCAGGAGCCGGATCCCAACCAGACGATCAGGCACCGGTTCCCCCGCCCCGCCCAGCCGCCACCGCAGGGCCCGCCGGAGTCGCCCTTCACGCGGCGGCTGCCATACACGCCCGACATGCTGCCCGACGTGCCGGTCTACGAGGCCAAGCCGCCGAAGTCGGGCTGGTGGTGGGTGATCCTGGCGGGCGGTCTCGTGCTGCTCATCGCGGCCGGGGCCGTGGCGGCCGTCCTCTGGGCCCGCGACAACGCCGACACCGGCTCGCGGGCCCTGCAGAGCGCGACGGCCGAGACCGTCACGCTCGCGTGAGGTCCATCGTCCAGTTCGTCTCCCAGGTCCGCCCGCCGTCGTCGGAGAACGCCTGCTCCCAGCGGGCGCTGTCGGGGCCGATGACCGTCCAGACGAACCGGCAGGGCACCCGCCTGCCCGCGCAGACCTCCTCACCGCGAAACTCGCCCCGGTTCCCGTCGAACGCGCCCACCATGGGCGAGGTGTCGAGCGCCCCTGTAGCGCTGCTGCCCCAGTAGATGGACCACTGCCGGGTCTCCTCGTTGAAGACGCGCACGGTCAGCCCGTTGAAGCCCTTCGTCGGGAACTCGATCTCGTCGAAACTGGCCGCGCCGCCGAAATGCCTGGTGGCGACGGAGAAGCCGGGAAACTCCTCCCATTCGGCGCTCCCGGACAGGGGCTTGATGAGCCGGCGGTTGGCGACGTTCCAGTGGCCGGCGAGGAAGTCGAAGTCGTTCATACCCCGCAAGGTAGGCCCTGGTCACTGACAGGTAGTGTCAGTGAATATGCGTGCTTCCCGCCTGGTCACGATCCTCCTGCTGTTGCAGACCCGCGGCCGGATGACCGCCCACGAGCTGGCCGAGCGGCTGGAGGTCTCGGTCCGTACGATCTACCGCGACGTCGAGTCCCTGCACTCCGCCGGCATCCCCCTCTACGGCGACGCCGGCCCGAGAGGCGGATACCAGCTCCTCGACGGCTACCGCACCAGGCTCACCGGGCTGACCGCGGACGAGGCCGAGTCGCTGTTCCTGGCGGGGCTGCCCGGTCCGGCCGCCGAGCTGGGACTGGGCGCGGTGGTGACGGCCGCGCAGCTCAAGCTGATGGCCGCGCTCCCGATCGAGCTGCGCGACCGCGCGGGCCGCATCCAGGAACGGTTCCACCTCGACGCGCCCACGTGGTACCGCGACCAGGAGCCGGTGACCCACCTGCCGGCCGTGGCCGACGCCGTCTGGAACGAGCGGTGCGTCCAGGTCCGCTACCGGCGGTGGAAGGCGCCGCAGGAGGTGGAGCGGCGGTTGGAGCCGTACGGGCTGGTGGTCAAGGCGGGGCGGTGGTACCTGGTCGCGCGGACGGGCGAGGACGTACGCACCTACCGCGTCTCGCAGATCCTCGACCTGCACGTCCTGCCCGAGGGGTTCACCCGTCCCGAGGGGTTCGACCTGGCCGCCTACTGGCGCGACTACCTGGCCGAGTTCGAGACCCGGTTGCGGTGGGGCGAGGCGGAGGTGCGCCTGTCGCCGCGCGGCGTCGAGCGCCTGGCCGACCTCATGACGCCCGGCGTGGTGGCGGCGGCCAGGGAGAGCGCGCAGCCGCCCGACGACGAGGGCTGGACGCGCGTCACGGTGCCGATCGAGTCGATCGAGCACGCGGTAGGCGAGCTCCTCAGGCTGGGTACGGACGCCGAGGTGCTCGCCCCCGCCGAGCTGCGCGAGCGGCTGGCGGCGACCACGTACGCGCTGGCCGAACGCTACCGCGCCTCCTGACCGGGCCTGGCGACCGTGGCGTCGGCGTCCCAGCAGTGGGTCCAGTGGCCGCCGCCCAGCTCCGTACGCACCGGCGCCTGGCCGGAGCAGACCGGCAGCGCCACCGGGCAGCGCGGATGGAAACGGCACCCGCCCGGCGGGTGGATCAGGCTGGGCGGCTCACCGTGCCGCCCGGCCCCCGGCGGCGTCACCCGGTCAGGATCGGGCGCCGACTCCAGCAGCAGCCGCGTGTACGGGTGCCGCGCCGCCTGGGTCAGCTCCTCGCTCGGCCCGCTCTCGATCAGCCGCCCGGCGTACATGACCGTGATGTCCTCGGCGAAGTAGCGAGCGCTCGCGATGTCGTGGGTGATGTACAGCAGCGCCAGCCCGCTGTCCCTGGCCAGCCCTTCCAGCAGGCGCAGCACGCCGAGCCGGATCGAGACGTCCAGCATCGACACGGGCTCGTCGGCGATCAGCGCCACGGGCCGCACCGCCAGCGCCCGCGCGATCGCCACCCGCTGCCGCTGCCCGCCGGACAGCTCGTGCGGCAGCTTGTCCATGAACTGCTCGACCGGGGTGAGGCTGACGCGTTCGAGCAGTTCGGCGACCAGCTCGCGTTCGTGCTCGGCCGAGCGGGCGTGGCCGTGCAGGCGCAG
The DNA here is from genome assembly GCF_039536965.1 of Nonomuraea antimicrobica. Classification (NCBI taxonomy): domain Bacteria; kingdom Bacillati; phylum Actinomycetota; class Actinomycetes; order Streptosporangiales; family Streptosporangiaceae; genus Nonomuraea; species Nonomuraea antimicrobica. Next base: position 25,378 of record NZ_BAAAZP010000020.1, read on the forward strand.
GGGCCTGGCCAGGTGGTAGCGCACGCGGTGGAAGGGGTTAAGGGACGCGAACGGGTCCTGGAAGATGAGCTGGACCTGCCGCCGGTAGTCGCGGAACGCGCCGCCGCGGTGGGCGCGTACGGGCTCGCCGCGCAGCAGCACCTCACCCGACGTGGCCGGATACACCTGGGCGAGCAGCCGCGCCACCGTGCTCTTGCCGCAGCCGCTCTCCCCCACCAGCGCCGACACCGTGCCGGCCCGCAGTGCGATCGACACGTCCTCCACGGCCCGTACGGGCGGCCGGCGGCCGAACCGGCCCCGTGGCCCGCGCGCGGCGGTGAAGTGCTTGGTGAGGTTCCGGCCCTCCAGGATGATCATGACACTCCCGTCCCGTCGTTCAGCAGGCACGCGACCTCGCCGTCGCCCCCGGGGGTGAGCACGGGCAGGGAGACGGCGCACTCGTCCACCGCCAGCCCGCACCGGGGGTGGAAGGCACAGCCCGGAGGTGGTGAGCGCAGGTCGGGCGGGGTGCCGGGGATGCCGAGCAGTTCCTCGCGCGGCCCGCGCAGTCGGGGGAACGAGCGGAGCAGCCCCATCGTGTACGGATGCCGCGGCGCCCGGTGCAACCCCTTGGCGGTGCCGCTCTCCACGACCCGGCCCGCGTACATGATGGCGATCCTGTCGGAGATCTCCATGAGCAGCGACAGGTCGTGCGTGATGAAGACGACCGCGAAGCCGTACTCCTCGCGCAGCGCCCTGATCTCGCCGAGGATGTCGCGCTGCACCACCACGTCGAGGGCGGTCGTCGGCTCGTCCATGATGATGATCTCGGGGTTGAGCGCCAGCGCGATGGCGATCGCGGCCCGCTGCCGCATGCCGCCGGACAGCTCGTGCGGGTAGGAGCGGCGCCGGTCGGCGCTGATCCCGACGCGCTGCAGCAGCTCCACCGACCGTTCGGCCCGCTCGGCGCGCGACATGCGGGGCGCGTGCGCGCGCAGCACGTCGTCGATCTGGGCGCCCACGGCGCTGACCGGGTTGAGGGCGTTCATGGCGCTCTGGAAGACGACGGCCAGCTCCTTCCAGCGGAAGGCGCGCAGCTCGTTCCCGCCCAGGGCGAGCACGTCCACGGCGGTGCCGTCCTGGCGGTGGTAGACGACCGAGCCCGACGTGATCGCGGCGGGCGGGCGCAGCAGCCGGGAGACGGCGTTCGCCAGCGTGGACTTGCCGCTGCCGCTCTCCCCCGCCAGGCCCAGGATCTCGCCCCTGCGCAGGTCGAGCGAGACGCCGGAGACGGCGTGCACGGTTCCGGAGCCGGACAGGTAGTCCACGCTCAGGTCGCGGATCTCCAGGACGTTCATGCGCGCGCCTTCCGGGGGACCTTGATCGTACGCAGCCTGGGGTTGGCGATCTCGTCGATGCCGAAGTTCACCAGCGCCAGCCCGGTGCCGATGAGCGCGATGCACAGCCCCGGCGGGATGAACCACCACCACGCCCCGATGAGCAGCGCCTGCCCGTTCTGGGCGAAGTAGAGCATGCTGCCCCAGCTCACGGTGGACAGGTCGGCCAGCCCGAGGAACGACAGCCCGGCCTCGGCCAGGATCGCCGCGACCACGGTGGCCAGGAAGCTGGTGGCGATGACAGGCAGCAGCACCGGCAGGATCTCGAAGAACACGATCCGCAGCGGCCCCTCGCCGCTCGCCCGCGCGGCCTGGATGAAGTCGCGCCGCCGTACGGACAGGGTCTGGGCGCGCAGCACCCGGGCGCCCCAGGCCCAGCCGGTCACCGCGATCACCACCGCGACCGAGCCCACGCCGCGCTGCGGCAGGTAACCGGCCAGCACGATGATCAGCGGGAGGGCGGGCAGCACCAGGAAGATGTTGGTGAGCACGGACAGCACCTCGTCCACGGCGCCGCCGACGTACCCGCCGACCAGGCCGACCACGACCGCGAGCACGGTGGCGATGAGGGCCGACAGCAGGCCGACGCCGAGCGAGACGCGCGCGCCGTACACGATCTGGACGAGGATGTCCTGGCCGGTCTGCGTGGTGCCGAGCCAGTGCTCGGCGGAGGGCCCCTGCAGGCCCGCTTCGCTGGTGGCGGCGGGGTCGGCGCCGATGAGCGGCGGCCCGAGCAGCGCCATCAGCGCGAAGAAGACGAGGATCCCGGCCCCGATCTTGATCTTCATTCGGACTCCTGCCTGGTCCGGGGGTCGAGCACCACGTACGCCAGGTCCGCCAGGAAGTTGGCGACCAGCACGGCCAGCGAGATGACGAGGAAGATGCCCTGCATGAGCGGGAAGTCCTCGTTCTCCACCCCCTTGAGGAGCATCGACCCGATCCCCGGGTACGAGAAGACGATCTCGGTCAGCACCGAGCCGCCCACCACGAAGCCGAGCGAGAGGGCGAAGCTGGTGATGTTCGGCAGGATCGCGTTGCGGGCCGCGTACGCCCACATGACCCGCCGCGAGGTCAGCCCCTTGGCCTCGGCCATCACCACGTAGTCCTCGCCGAGCGTGGTCACCATGACGTTGCGCATGCCGAGGATCCGGTCGGCCATCGACGCCGCCACGATGGTGATCGCCGGCAGCGCCGCGTGGTAGGCCACGCTGCCCGCGAACTCGGGCGTCAGGCCGGGCATCACGTCCAGCCCGTACGCCCGGCTGACCGGGAACCAGCGCAGCGTCACCCCGAAGACGAACACCAGCGCCAGCGCCACCCAGAAGTACGGCACCGCGTGCATGAACGTGGCCGCCGGCAGCACCCCGTCGAGCCAGGTGCCGCGCCGCCAGGCCAGCAGCGCGCCGAGCGAGGTGCCCACCAGGTAGCTGATCAGCGTGGCGACCCCGACCAGCCCGAGCGTCCAGGGCAGGCTGTCGGCGATGACCGTGGACACCTCGGTCGGGAAGAACGTGATCGACCGGCCCAGCTCCCCGCGCGCCAGATTGCCCAGATAGTCGAGGTACTGCTGCCACAGGCTCGCGTCGCTGATGCCGAACGCCCGCCGCATCGCGTCGATGGCGGCCGGGTCGACGTTGCCCTTCATCCGGGCCACCAGCAGCTCCACCGGGTCCCCCGGCATGAGCCGGGGGACGAGGAAGTTGAGCGTGATGGCGGCCCAGGCCGTGAGCAGGTAGAAGCCGAGCCGCCGGGCGAGGAACCTCACCTGGGTGTCGGCTTCAGTCGCAGCAGCACGACGGCCGCGTCGGGCGAGGTGTAGGGCGACGGCATCGCGTACGGGTCCTGCTCAGTGGGCCAGCCCACGTACTTGTCGGTGCGGTACTGGGCCCACGAGGGGCTGTAGAACAGCGGCAGCGCGGGCACCTGCTCCACCATGATCTTGCTCAGGCCCTGCGTGGCCCGCTGGTGCTCGGCCTCATCTTCGGTGGCGGCGTACGCGTCGATCAGCCGGTCGGTCTCGGCGTCCTTCCAGCGCTGGTAGTTGCCGGTGGCGGCCTCCCCCACGGGCTCGGCCAGCCCGCCGAACAGCAGCGAGCGCATCTGGAAGTAGGGAGTCGGGCCCGCCTGGGTGGCCCTGATCGACAGGTCGTAGTTGCCCTTGCCGACCTTGGACACCCAGTCCTGGAAGGCCACGCCCCTGGTCTCGACCGTGATGCCGACCTTGGCCAGGTCTTCGCGGATGAGCTGGGCGGCGTTCACCCAGTCCGTGAACGGCGAGGGCACCAGCAGCTCGAACGTGAGCTGCGCCGGGTCGACGCCCTTGAGCAGCTCCTTGGCCTTCGCGATGTCAACCTGGTAGGCCGCGTCCCGGTACTCGGGCGCCACGTACGCCTCCCCGCCCGGCATCGGCACGCCGGTCGGATGGGCGACCTTGGTGTATCCGCGCTCGGCCACCCGTACGATCTTGTCGCGGTCGATGGCGAGGCTGATGGCCTGGCGTACCTCGGGCTTGGCCAGCACCGGGTTCGTCAGGTTGGGCAGCAGCGTCACGATGCCCTCGGGCGGGTAGTAGTACTTGTTCTGCTCGGGCTTGCCCTGCACGTAGATCTTCTGGATGTCCGGCACGAACGCGCCCGCCCAGTCCACCTCACCCTGCTGCAACGCGGTCTGCAGGGCGTTGGCCGTGTACGCCGGGAACCGCAGCAGCGGCACCTCCGGCTTGCCCGGCTGCCAGTAGGACGGGTTCTTGGCCAGCTCGTAGAGCTGCGCCGAGAACTTCGACAGCGTGTAGGGCCCGGTGCCGACCGGCTTGGGGTTGGTGAAGGTGACCGGGTCCTGCTGCTTCTCCCACACATGCTTGGGCACGATGGGCGAGTTGCCGGCGATGTTGAACAGCTTGGCGTACGAGGTGTTCTTGAAGTCGACGCGTACCTTGTCCGGCGCCTCCGCCTCGGCGCCCTCGATCTCCAGCGCGTTCCTGTTGAGCTGGGGGTGGTCCTTCAGCATCTGGAACGTGAACGCCACGTCGTCGGCGGTGAACGGCTGCCCGTCCGACCACTTCACGCCCTGCCGCAGCGTGAAGGTGACCGACTTGCCGTCGTTCGACCATTCGTGCTTCAGCGCCAGCCAGGGCGTGGTCTCGCCTGGCTTGAGCCGGTTGAAGTACATCAGGGTCTCGTGGATCATCCCGCTGGTGCCGAAGTTCACGCCTTCGAGGTGGTAGGGGTTGAAGTCCTCCTGGAAGGTGCCCGCGTCCACGGCGTGGATCACCAGGGGCGGCGCGCTCGTCCCGCCCGTGGCGGCTGCGCCGCCGCCACCGCTCGAACAACCGGCCAGGGTCAGTGCGGCGAGTACGGCCAGAATGCGTTTCATCGGGGGGCCTTTCCGAAGTACTTGGTACGCAGGTCACGCGAGCCCTTCGGGGCGGCGAACGCCTGGGCGCGGGCGAAACCCGCCGGTGCGCCGCGCACGACGGTCAGCGCGCGGTAGTAGTCCACGTACGGGAAGCCGTAGGTCTCACCTCTGGCGTAGGCGTAGCCGGTGATCGCCTCCGACCAGATCTCGTACGCCTCCTCGCCGATCTCCACGAACACGTCGGGGGCGAAACCCTCGGCGTCCTCCCAGTTGTCGGCGTAGTACAGTTCGCTCGCCCAGCAGGCCGGGTGCTCGCGCTCCAGCGTCTTCAGCCCGCCGAAGAAGCGGGCGTCCTCGACGATCCGGTGCGTACGCGCGTGGTCCTTGTGGATCGAGGCGCTCCAGTGCGTCAGGAGGACGTCCGGCCGCAGCTCCCTGATGAGGTCGCCGACCCGCATCTTGACCTCGTCGTCCTCGGGCAGCAGGCCGTCCTCGTAGTCGAGGAACCTGACGCCCGCCCCGATCCGGTCCGCGAACGTCTCGGCCTCCTCGCGCTTCTGCTTCGCGTAGTCGGCGACGGACATGCGGGGGTGGCCGCGCTCGCCGAGCGTGAGGTGCAGGAGCGTGGCCCGGTCGCCGCGCAGGACGTGCTGGGCGAGCACGGCGCCCGCCGTCAGGTCGAGGTCGCCCGCGTGCGCCCCGATGGCCAGGACGTGTGTCATGCCGCTCGCCTCATCACGTGGAACCGCCTGGTGATCTCGTAGCCCGCCTTGGTGTAGAGGTGACCGGCGGGGCTGTTCTCGCCGGTCCAGAGGAACCACGACGAGTGCAGTCCTTCGGCCCGCATGCGCGTCATGGTGAGGTGGAGGAGGATCTTGCCCAGGCCGGTGCCGCGTTGCCCGGGGTCGACGCCGAAGGGGCCGAACCGCTCGGGGATGCCGCGGTAGGCGGCGTACAGGGCGAAGCCCACGATCTCGCCCCTGTTCGCATGGCCTTGTTTCGCGATGATGATGCGTTCGGGATCGCGGTGCTGCCGGATGGCCTCACCCCAGTCGGGGTTGAAGCCCTCGGCCGCGAAGCGGATCAGCTCGGGCAGCTCGCCGTCGGAGGGGGCGCGGAAGGCGTACCCCTCGCTCTCGCGCTCGCGGCGCAGCTCGTGCACCTCGGGCGGGGTCCGGTAGCCGACGAGCGTACGGTCCATGGCGACCGGGGAGTAGAGGGTCAGGAAGCCGAGCCCCTCCAGCAGCCGGTAGCCGTCCGGGTACAGCTCGGCGTCGGCGCCGGGCAGCACGTAGTTGGGGGTGTAGGAGGAGAAGTCCACCTTGGTGCGGCCCTTGTCCTCGAGGAAGGCCAGCGCCTCCTCGACCAGGCGCCGCCCGAGCCCGCCGCGGCGGTGCTCGGGGACGACGAAGAAGAACGGGATCCAGCCGGTGTCGGGCTCCAGGTCGGTCCCGGGGGCCAAGGGGGTCAGCCTGCGTACGGCGTACGCGCAGCCCGCGACCTGACCGTCGACCACGGCCACGCGCAGGCCCTCGGGGTCGAAGTTCGGGTCGAGCAGCACGCAGTCGCGGAACCAGCCGGCCGTCGTTGGATCGGCCGGCATGCTGCGGTTCCAGGCATCGACTAGGGGGATCTCATCGCCTGACGCGAAGGAGCGGACGGTGACCATGAGGGGTGGTCCTTTCACCTGCGGCACTCCTGCCACAGCTTCGCCACTGCCAACCGCCCAGGTCAAGAAGATTTGGGAAGAAATTTTCTCTCTAGTCGGACATCTAGAAAATTACTTTCGTGTGCGGTATCTATAGAACGTTACCCCCGCCGAAGTGTGCCGAATATCACATTCAGGAGGGGAATCGCCGCACGTCACAGGGGGTTACAGCCGAACGACTGACCAACAGGCCAGCCGAGTACACACGCCGATGGCGGAGGTTCTCATGAAGGCATGGTCACGCTGGCAGGACTGGGTCACCCTGGTCGCCGGCATCTACGCGCTACTCTCCCCGATCTGGCTCATCGGCGCGTCGGGCGCCACCCCCACGCTGATCGTGATGGGCATCCTCATCGCGCTCACCTCCCTCGTGGCACTCGCCAGGCCGGGGATCATGGCGACGGAATGGCTCAACGTCCTGTGGGGCGTGCTGCTGTTCATCGCCCCCTGGGTCATCACGTACACCCACTCGACGGGGGCGTCCTGGACGTCCTGGGTCGTCGGGGTCGTCACGGTGGTCCTCAGCCTGACCGCCCTACCCGCCATCCGCGCGGCACACGGGCAGGCGATACAACACTGATCCACCACCGCCGAGGCCGGGCCATCCGTACGGGTGCCCGGCCTCGCGCCTGCCCAGACCCTTTTCACGTACGACCCGGCAAACCCCACGCCGCCCGATGACCTCCACCCTCGCTTTCCGACACCCTCACCATCACCCCCACACCACCGTTACCGCCACCCTCACCATCACCCCCACACCACCGTTACCGTCACCGTCCACAGGACAACCAGACAGCCTTCACCCCCATCCACAGAACCCAATTCGGGTCCCCACCGCCCCACCCCCGCAGGGCATCCTCAATCCCACATCAACCCAGCCACCGACTCTCACAGGGAGCCACAGGATGCCCGGCGGCCCGCCCACACTAGGCTTCAGCCTGATCATCTACGCCACGGTCGGCCTCACAGCACTGATCGCCCTCAAGCTCAGGGGGCGACGCAAGTGACCCCGCTCCAGCCCTCAGCCCAGACTGCGCCCTCGACCACAGCGCCCCTCACCCTCACGGTGATCATCCCCGCCCACAACGAGGAGCACGGCCTTCCCGCCACCCTGCAATCCATCCAGTCGCAGTCCGTCCCCGCCGACAAGGTCATCGTGGTCGACGACGGCTCGACCGACCGCACCGGCGAGGTGGCGGCCTGGTACGGCGTCACCGTGCTCCGCCCACCGCGCAACCTCGGTAGCAAGGCCAAAGCCCAAAACCACGCGCTCCCCCACTGCGACACCGACCTGGTGCTGGCCGTGGACGCCGACACCGTCCTGGCCCCCGACTACATCGAACGCATCAAGCCGGCCTTCTCCGACCCTGCGGTCAACGTGGCGGCCGGCAACGTACAGACGAGGTTCGCCCGCACCCCCTGGGAGCGCGGCAGATCCACCGAATACCTCTTCGGCTTCCACTGGCACCGCCCGATCCAGCAACTGGCCGACAGCCCCATGGTCTGCTCGGGCTGCTGCTCGGCCTTCCGCCGTACGGTCCTGGCGGAGTCGGGCGGCTTCCCCGAACGCACGATCGTCGAGGACATGGACTACACCTGGACCCAGCAGCTCCAAGGCCACCGGGCGGTCTACGTCTCAGCCGCCGTCGCGTGGGCCGCCGACCCCGAGACCCTCACCTACCTCCGCAAACAGGTGTGGCGCTGGATGGCGGGCTTCATGCAGAACGTCCGCCTCCATCTCCCCCGCCTGCTCACCCGCAAGCCCATGCTGGCGACCTGGATCATCGTGGCTTTGCTGGAGATCCTGCTGGCACCCCTGTGGTGGGCGACGCCCGTGGTCCTCACCCTGGGCCTGGACCAACCGGTGGCCCGCACGATGGCGTGGTGGCTGGGCGGCGAACTCCTGCTCACCGTCCCCGCCCTCCTCTACGCCGCCAAACGCCGCAAACTCCCCGTGGCCCAGGTCCTGCTCAATCTCCCCTTCGTCTACCTGAACAAGGCCGTGAACCTCTACTACGCCTGGAAAGCCCTCCTGGTCGAGCTCATCCTCGTCCCCCTGCACCTCTCCCGCGGCCTGGTCGTCTACGAAAAGGGCCGCTAACACAAACCTCCGCCGTCCCCCACCCCTCACCCCTCACCGCTGTGGCCCTTCACCCCTCACCCACACCCAACGGGCCCAGACCACCCACTCCTTTACCCATTCGGTAGTCGATCAACAACTCTCGGTAGCCATAGGATGTGGTGTCGACCGCAGTTCGATCAAGTTTCACCACAACCGAGAGGACCCACATCACCATGACCGCCCGCACCACCATGACACCCCGCACCACCATCACCGCGCTCGCCGCCTCATCCCTGGCACTGGCCATGTCGCTGTGCACCAGCACCCCCGCCCACGCGGCCACCGGCACCTTCAGCTACAAGTACGCCACCCCCGGAGGCACAGCCACCGGCGAACTGACCAACCCGAGGAGCAGCACCTGCATCGACATCCCAGAGGTCCGCGACACCGACAGGAGCGCCCACACGCCGGTGAACCGCACGACCTCCACGGTCACGATGTTCACCGGTCCCGACTGCACGGGCGACTACTTCTCACTGCGCCCCGGAGGCCGCGCCTCCAGCAGGCTGCTGCTCAAGTCGGCCGTCTTCTCCTGACCCCGCCCCGCCAGATCCGCCCCGATCCAGGGGCCCCCACCCCATAGCGAGCAGTCAGGCGGGACCCCAGCGAACAGTCAGCCGAAGCGCAGACACCCCCAACCGCCGCTGCCGCCCCTCAGAAAGCCCCAGACACATCCCATCAAAAAAGGACATACGACCCAAAAAAGGCTCACAACGCGAAAGAACATCACAGCACCCGAGGGACCATTCCCTCAAAGCACGTCTCTCGGGGAGCCACCCAATCAGCTAACGAACATGCCGACAAAGGCGGGAAAGAAAAAAGGGGTGGAGCTATGGGGATTCGAACCCCAGACCTCCTCCATGCCATGGAGGCGCGCTACCAACTGCGCCATAGCCCCTGATCACCGCTCCGAGTCCCCCCATTGCGGCGCTCCGAGAGCATATAGCCATTCGCCTCCATTCGCCTAATCGCGCGGCCATCCACGCCCCGGCCATCGCGAACGACCCCACGGCCGTCCCCCGAGCAATGCACCAGTCCGCGACCCCAACCACACAACTCCCGAGCAGGAGACCCCAGCCATACCGCCCTCAGCCACAGAACGCTCAGCGGCACAGCCCTCGCACCGAAACCCCGGACGTAGACCCGGACATGGACCCCGGACATGGACCCGGACCGCGCAGACCCCGCCGTACGGCCCCCGAGCCGTACGAACGGTCTATGCCTCAGCCTCGGGCTTGTCGTCGCTGCGTACCGGCTCGGGCAAGGTGCCGGCGTTGTGCTCGAGCAGCCGCCACCCCTTACGCCCTTCCTGCAGCACGGACCAGGAGCAGTTGCCCAGCCCGCCCAGCGCCGGCCACAACGGCTCGGGCAGCCCGAGCAACTCGCAGATGCCCAGCCGCAGCGCCGCCCCGTGGGACACCACGACCAGCAGCCCGTCGTCGTCCACCCGGGTGGCCCACAGGCGCATCGCCGTCGCGACCCTGGCGGCCACGTCGGTGACGAGTTCGCCGTCCGGTGCCTCCCAGGCCGCGTACTCGTCGGGCCAGCGCGTCGCGATCTCCCCACGCGTCAGCCCTTCCCACTGCCCGCCGCCGCGCTCGCGGAAGGCCTTGTCGACCGCCACGTCGAGCCCGACGACCCGCCCCAGCGCCAGCGCGGTGTCGTTGGCCCGCTGGAGGTCGGAGGAGACGATCATGGTGGGGCGCAGCGACCCCAGCAGGGACGCCGCCCGCGCGGCCTGCGCGGCACCGGTCTCGTCGAGAGGAATGTCAGAATGCCCCTGGAAGCGCTGCTCAACGTTCCAGAGGGTCTGCCCGTGACGCAGACAGACGATCCGCCTGCTCATGCTGATTCCTCATCGAACCCGAAACCGTCGGAACCCGCACGAGAGCGGTCGCTTCTAATGGTCGGTACGCTCCGTTCGCTCACGCTCGCGCCCGCTGGAGGTTGGCCTGCATGACGCTCTCCGGCAAGGCGATGGCCGGGCAGTCTTTCCACAGGCGCTCGAGCGCGTAGAAGGTACGGTCCTCCTCGTGCTGGACGTGCACGACGATGTCGATGTAGTCGAGCAGCACCCAGCGGCCCTCGCGCTCGCCTTCGCGGCGCACGGGCTTGGCGTCCGCCTCGGTACGCAGCCGCTCCTCGATCTCGTCGACGATGGCGCGCACCTGGCGGTCGTTGGTGGCGGAGCAGAGCAGGAAGGCGTCGGTGATAACGAGCTGTTCGCTTACGTCGTAGGCGAGGATGTCATCGGCCAGCTTGTCGGCCGCGGCCTCCGCGGCGATGCGCACGAGCTGGACGGATCTGTCAGATGCGGTCACGATGCGGGTCTGTCCTCCTGTGTCGGCAGCATGCCCTTAAGTTGAGGGTACCCTTCCACCCCGAAACCCCTCACCTACGCCACGAGGACGTCACAAGGACGCCGTGAAGACTCCGCGCGACCACCACCCTGACCTGCACGGATGCCCTCCGGACCCGACCCGGCCCGCGCACGGCCACCACGGCGGCCACCGGGCGAAAGCCTCAACCGGCCCCCTGGTACAACCCCCGCTTGTTGATGTACTGGACGATTCCGTCGGGCACCAGGTACCAAATCGGCTCCCCCTTTGCCACCCTCTGACGGCATTCGGAGGAGGAAATGGCCAGTGCGGGAATCTCCAACAGCGTGACCCTGCCCTCCGGCAGGCCGGGGTCGTGCAGGGTGTGCCCCGGACGCGTACAACCGACGAAATGCGCCAGCTCGAACAACTCGTCCGCCTGCTGCCAGTCGAGTATCGCGCCGAGGGCGTCGGCGCCGGTGATGAAATACAGCTCAGTATCAGGACCGTAAACTTCAGAAATATCGCGCAAGGTATCGATCGTGAACGTCGGCCCGGGCCGATCCACGTCCACCCGGCTGACGGAGAAGCGCGGGTTCGACGCGGTGGCGATGACCGTCATGAGATAGCGGTCCTCCGCCGCCGACACCTCGCGCCCCGACTTCTGGTACGGCCGCCCGGTTGGCACGAACACGACCTCGTCGAGCTGGAAATGGTGGGCCACCTCGCTGGCCGCCACGAGGTGCCCGTGATGAATGGGATCAAACGTCCCACCCATCACACCCACTCGCCGCTTCCCCTGCACACCAGGCGCGTTCATCATGAATCGGACCTTACGCGGGCACTCTGGCGCAACATGATGGCACCCCCCTTCGTGATGACCGCGCATCACTTCCGTTGCGGACGTAGCATGCCGGGCATGACGACCACCCCGGACCGCAACCGCGTCCAACTGCCCGGCATCTCGTCCCGAGCCTACGAACACCCCGCAGACCGGTCCGCCCTGGTCGCTCTGCGTAAGTTGAGTGGGTTCGACACCGTTCTCAAGCAGATGTCCGGTCTCATCAGCGAGCGTCGGCTGCGCCTGATGTACCTGGCGTCGGCCGTGCGCGTGAGCGAGACCCAGTTCCGCTCCGTCTACGACATGGGCCGCGACGCCGCCTACACTCTCGACCTGCACCGGATCCCGGAGATCTACATCCAGCAGGACCCGGCGGTCCAGGCCAAGGCCATCGGCTTCGACGACCCGTTCATCGTCGTGACCACCGGTCTGCTCAACCTCATGAACGAGGAGGAGCAGCGCTTCGTCATCGGCCACGAGACCTCGCACATCCTGTCGGGGCACGCGGTCTACCGGACGATGCTCGACATCCTCACCCGCCTGGCCACCCGCGTCGCCTGGATCCCGCTCGGCTACATCGGCCTGCGGGCGATCGTCGCGGGCCTGGAGGAGTGGTACCGCAAGTCCGAGCTGTCCTCCGACCGCGGCGGCCTGCTCGTCGGCCAGGACCCCGAGGCGGCCAAGCGCGCGCTGATGAAGCTGGCCGGCGGCGACTACACGCACGAGATGAACATCGAGGCGTTCCTGGAGCAGTACCAGGAGTACGACACCGCGGGCGACCTTCGCGACGGCTTCCTCAAGGTTCTCAACCTGCTCGGCACCACCCACCCGTTCGCGGTGGTGCGCGTGGCGGAGCTGGACAAGTGGCAGCGCAGCGGCGAGTACGAGCGGATCCTCAGCGGCGACTACCCGCGCCGGGAGGACGACCCGAACGCGAGAGTGACCGACGAGATCAAGGCCGCGGCCGAGTCCTACCGCGCGTCGTGGCAGCAGTCGCAGGACCCGTTCATCGGCGTCCTCCGTGACGTGGCCGAGGGCGCGGTCAACGCGGGCGAGCGCATCTTCAACCGCTTCTCCCGCCGCGACGGCGGCCAGGGCTGAAGCCTGGCCCCGGCACCAAGCCGGGCCAGGCCCAAACGGGCACCCGCCCAGCCCAACGGCGGCGCCCGGCCCAGGCACCCAGCCCAGGCAACCGGCCCAGACAATGGGCCCGAACCAGCGCCACGCCGACAGCCCAAGCAAGCCACAGGGCAAAGGCTCAAATCGGCACAGACCAAGGCCCGAACCGGCCCAGCCCCGGGCTCGAACCGACCCAGGCCCCAGGCCCAGGCCCAGACCGACCCAGGACCAGGCCCGAACCGGCCGCAGGTCCAGACCCAAACCGGCGCCAGCCCACGGGCCGAACCGGCGCCAGGCGCCAGTCCCGAACCAGAAGGGCACCAGCACAGAGCCCAGGCCAAAGCCGGGCCGGCACCAGAGCAGGCCCAGGCCGGAACCAGAGCCACGCCAGGATCGCCACAACGCGGCAGTTCCGCTTGATCAGCCGCGCCGGCCCGCCGCACACACGGGCGGCGGGCCGCTCTCATCAGCCCCACACCACCCCACCCCGCAAACCCCGACGCACCTCACAAACCCCAACCGCCTCAGAAATACCGCCCCGCACCGCCTCAAACCCACACCACCGCACCACCGCACATAGCTACCCCTGCATCACCGCACCACCGCATATCGCACCACCGCACATAGCCACCCCTGCATCACCGCACATCGCACCACCGCATATCGCCACCCTGCATCACCGCACATCGCACCACCGCATATCGCCACCCTGCATCACCGCACTCGCCACCCCTCCATCACCGCGCATCGCACCACCGCACATCGCCACCGCCGTACGTCACCCCGCCGGCCCCCGGCCCCCGGCCGCCCGCTGGCCCGATCGCCCGCTGGCCCGATCGCCCGCTGGCCCGATCGCCCGATCACAGCAGCAGAGCGATGGCACGCACGGCCGCCGCGCACAAGGCGACAAACCCACCCAGTACGGCCAGCGCCCGCAGCCCTTCCCTGCGCAGTTCGGGCAACCGATGCCCGATCCGCTCGATCTCGCGCCCGGTGATACCACCGCACAACATCCCGAAGACCACGCCCGCCACCGTGACAGGCGCGGCCTGCTGCCACCAGTCGGAGGCGATCTCACCGCCACCGGTGGCCCAGAGCGCTCCCCCCGCCGTCACCGCGACGGGCACCCCCGGCCAGACGACGGCGGTCGCGGCCGACCCCACCAGCGCGACGGGGAAGAGCAGCACGCGCAGCGCCACCCGCGTACGCCGCGAGCTGCGCTTCCAGACCATCCAGTGCCCCATCCACAACGTCCTGGTCAGCACCACGAACACGGCCGTGATCGCGATCGAGGCGATCGGCCAGATCACCGACACCACCACGCACGGCACGGCCAGCACCGCGAGCAGCAGCAGCGCACCGTTGCCTGCGGGCAGCGTGGTGGCCGACTCGGCCCGCAGCCCGGCGGTCCTGCGCCGGTCCTGCGACTTGGCCGCCCTCCTGCCTCCGAGCGCCGCCGCCGTACGCTGCCGCGACGCCGTCATCTTGTCCCGCGGCCCCGTGTTCTTCCCGTCGCCCCCGGCACGGCCGCGCGGCGCGGGCACCTTCCCCTCGGCCCGGCTACGCGCCAACGCCGCACCCTTGCCGTCGGACGCCGCCCGATTCCCGGCACGCCCGGGATCCGCCCCAGCCCGATTCCCGGTACGCCCACCATCCGCCCCAGCCCGGCTCCCCGAACGCCCACCATCCGACCCAGCCCGGTTCCCGGCACGCCCGGGATCCGTCCCAGCCCGGCCCCCCGAACGCCCACCGTCCGACGCCGCCCGATTCCCGGTACGCCCGCCATCCGTCCCAGCCCGATTCCCCGAACGCCCACCATCCGACCCAGCCCGGTTCGCGGTACGCGCGCGCGGCGCGGGCACCTTCCCCTCCGTCGGCACCGCGTTGGGACGGCTGCGCGCCTTGGCCTCCCCACGCCCCGGCGCCGCCTCCTCGGCGGTCCGGCTGCGTACGGCGGTGCCCTTGCCCGCCTCCTCGACGGCGTCGGCCGCCCGCCCCGCGCCGGAGACGGCGCCGGCCTCGGTCTCTCCCGTGGCCGTGGTCGTGGCCGCGTTGGTCGCCCTGGCCAGCCTGGACAGCCGGTCGGCGAGCAGCGCCGCCGTGGGCCGCTTGCCCGGCTCCCGGTTGAGCGCCGCGCGCACCAGCGGCAACAGCTCGACCGGCACACCCTTGAGATCGGCCTGCCCGTTGAGCACCGCGTACATCTGCGCCTCGGCCGTCCCCCGCCCGAACGTCGGCCGCCCCGTCGCCGCGAACGCCACCGTGGCCGCCCAGGCGTGTACGTCGGCCGGCGAGTCCACGTGCTCATCGGCGAAGATCTCCGGCGCGGTGTAGCCGGGCGTGCCGAGGAACGTGCCGGTCATGGTGAGCCGGGTCGCGTCGAGCACCTGGGCGATGCCGAAGTCGATCAGCACCGGCCCCCGGGTGGCCATGATGATGTTGCCCGGCTTGAGGTCGCGGTGCACGACCCCGGCCGCGTGGATGATCGCGAGCGCGGCGGCGATGCCCTGGGCCAGGTCGACGAGCCCGGCGACGTCGAGAGAGCCGCTCTGACGTACGCGGTCGAGCAGCGTGACGCCCTCGATGTGCTCCATGACCAGGTAGGGACGGGCACAGCTCAGGTCGGCGTCGAGCACCTTGGCGACGTACGGGCTCTCGACCCTGCGCAGCGCGCGAACCTCACGCTCCAGCCTGATGCGCGAGGTCTCGTCCTCGACCAGGTCGTGCAGAACCTTCAGCGCAACATGCTCGCCTCGGCGGGTTGCCGCGAGGTAAACCTCGCCCATACCGCCTCGGCCGAGCCGCTCGACCAGGGTGTACGGCCCGACCTTGCCGAGCTTGCTCACCGTCCCTCCCCGCCCGGCGTGCCCATAAGGGACACAACCCTAGCGCCGGTACGCGAGTTGCCGCTTGAGGCACGCCGAAGGTTTATCGGCGTGTGTGATCGGAGAGCATGCTGTCGAGCCCGGCGGTGGGCTCGTCCGATAGCTGCCTGCGGCCTTTCCTGCGCCAGTTGACGTGACCGCGGCTCTCCAGCCAGAGCAGCAGCCGGTCCGCGCCGAACAGCACCGCGGCGGCGAAGACGAGGGCGACGACAATGTCCATGCCCCCAAGTCAATCTGCGGCACCGGGCGCCGGTCAGGCCGACACGCCGACTAACCGGCCACCACCGTACCCTCTGACGTGCGCAAATGCCCCTCACCCGTATAGATCCACTTGGTCGAGGTGAGCTCGGTCAGCCCCATCGGGCCACGCGCGTGCAGCTTCTGCGTGGAGATGCCGATCTCGGCCCCGAACCCGAACTCCCCGCCGTCGGTGAACCTGGTCGAGGCGTTGACCGCCACGGCCGCCGAGTCGACCAGCGCGACGAACCTGCGCGCGGCCCCCTGCGAACGGGTGACGATGGCGTCGGTGTGGCCGGAGCCGTAGCGCCTGATGTGCGCCACCGCCTCCTCCAGCGAGCCGACGACGGCGGCGGCGATGTCGAGCGAGAGGTATTCGGTGTAGAAGTCGTCCTCGGTGACGGGCACGACGCCGGTGCCGTGGGCGGCGATGCGCTCGTCGCCGTGCACGGTCACGCCCGCCTCGCGCAGCGCCTCCAGCGCCTTGGGCACGAACGCGGCGGCGACGGCCTCGTGCACGAGGAACGTCTCGGCCGCGTTGCACACCGACGGCCGCTGCGCCTTGGCGTTGAGCAGGATCTGCACGGCCAGGTCGACGTCGGCCTCGGCGTCGACGTAGACGTGGCAGTTGCCCACGCCGGTCTCGATCACCGGCACGCTCGACTCCTCGACCACCGAGTTGATCAGGGACGCGCCCCCGCGCGGGATCAGCACGTCGACCAGCCCCCGGGCCCGCATGAGGTCCTTGACCGAGTCGCGGCTCTGCCCCGGCACGAGCTGGACGGCCCCCGACGGCACCTCGGTGCCCTCCAGCGCCCCCTGCATGATCTTCACCAGCGCGGTGTTGGAGGAGTAGGCGCTGGACGAGCCGCGCAGCAGCACCGCGTTGCCGCTCTTGAGGCAGAGCGCGGCGGCGTCGACCGTGACGTTGGGACGGCCCTCGTAGATGATGCCGATCACGCCCAGCGGCACCTTGAGCTGGCGCAGCTCCAGGCCGTTGGGCAGCGTGGTGCCCCGGACGACCTCGCCGACCGGGTCGGGCAGGTCGGCCACCTCGCGAACGGCCTCGGCGATGGCCGCGACCCGTGTCTCGTCGAGCCGCAGCCGGTCGATCATCGCCTCGGACGTGCCGCCCGTCCTGGCCCGCTCGACGTCTTGGGCGTTGGCCTCGACGATCTCCGCGGCGTGGGCCACCAGGGCGTCGGCGATCGCGCGCAACGCCCGGTCCTTGGGCGCCCGCGGCAGCGGGGCCAGCTCGGCGGCGGCCTCTCGTGCCGCGCGGGCGACCTTCAGGAACTCTTCGGACATCGCGTGCTCCTCATCAAGTTTCAGCTATCGGATTTCAGCTATGGGCTTCCAGTATGACGATGTCGTCGCGGTGGATCAGCTCGCGTTCGTATTCCGGACCGAGCGCGCTCGCCAGCTCCTTCGTGGAGCGCCCGAGCAGGCCGGGGATCTCGGCGGCGTCGAAGTTCACCAGCCCGCGGGCCACCACGAGCCCCTGCGGGCCGCACAGGTCCACCGGGTCACCCGCCGCGAACTCACCCTCCACCGACGTCACCCCGGCCGGCAGCAGCGACTTGCGGCGGCCCACGATGGCCTCCACTGCGCCCTGGTCGAGGTGGAGCCGGCCGCGCCCGGTGGTGGCGTGGGCGAGCCACAGCAGGCGCGTGCCGGGATGCCGGCCGCCTGGGTGGAAGTAGGTGCCAACGTCGGCTCCGGCGAGCGCCTGGGCGGCGTGGGCGGCGGCGGTGAGCACCACGGGCACGCCCGCGCCGGTGGCGATCCTGGCCGCCTGCACCTTGGTCACCATGCCGCCGGTGCCGACCGCCGCGCCGTTTCTGCCCAGCTCGACGCCGACCAGGTCTTCCTGGCCACGGATCTCCGTCAGCCGCCGCGAGCCGCTGCGGCTGGGCGGGCCGTCGTAGAGCGCGTCGACGTCGGACAGCAGCACCAGCGCGTCGGCGTGGATCAGGTGCGCCACCAGCGCCGCCAGCCGGTCGTTGTCGCCGAAGCGGATCTCGTCGGTGGCCACGGTGTCGTTCTCGTTGACGATGGGCATGATGCCCAGCTCCAGCAGCCGCGTGAGCGTGCGCTGGGCGTTGGCGTGGTGGGCGCGGCGCATCATGTCGTCGGCGGTCAGCAGCACCTGCCCCACGCGCAGCGAGTAGCGGGCGAAGGAGGAGGTGTAGCGGGCGACGAGCACGCCCTGCCCGACCGAGGCGGCGGCCTGCTGGGTCGCGAGGTCACGCGGTCGTGCGCTCAGCCCGAGCGGGCCGAGGCCCGCCGCGATCGCCCCGGAGGAGACCAGGACGATCTGCGTCCCCGTACGGCGCCGCGCCGCCAGCACGTCCACCAGCGCGTCGACGCGATCGACGTCGATCATGCCCTGGGGGGTGGTGAGCGAGGAGGAGCCGACCTTGACAACGACCTTCGACGCTGAGCTGATCTGTTCCCGCACGTCTGGCAGCCTATCCGCTCGGCGTCCGGCAAATTGCTGCATTGACTGCAACACTACAACGAGTGTAGGTATTTGCCCATGGATACCCGTACCTATGTCGTCACCGGAGCCGCTTCGGGCATCGGCGCCGCCACCGCCGACCACCTGGCCGAGGGTGGGGCGGAGGTGATCCGCTGCGATGTACGCGACGCCGACGTCATCGCCGACCTGACCACCGCGGAAGGACGCGAGCGGCTCGTGTCCGAAGTCGCGGCGCTCTCGAAGGGCAGGATCGACGGCCTGGTCGCCGTCGCCGGCCTGGCCGTCCCCTCGGAGCTGACCGTACGTCTCAACTTCTTCGGCACGATCGCCACCCTGGAGGGCCTGCGCCCGCTCCTGGCCGCCGCCGAGCAGCCCAGGGCCGTGGCCGTCTCGTCCCTGAGCGCCATCGTGGCCACGGACGAGAGCCTCGTGGCCGCCTGCCTGTCCATGGACGAGGAGGCCGCCGCCGGGGCCGTCCGCCAGGCCGTCGAGTCCGGACGGGGGCGCATCGTCTACCCGTCGAGCAAGCTGGCGCTCAACCAGTGGCTCCGCCGTGCGGCCGTCACCTCCGACTGGGCCGGCTCCGGCATCCCGCTGAACGCGGTGGCGCCGGGCGTCGTGGACACGCAGACGGCCAGGACGACATTCCTCGACGACCCGGCCACCCGCGACTTCGTCGCCTCCGCGATGCCCCAGCCCCTGGGCTTCCCCGGCCCGGTGGCCGCGATCGCGTCCCTGCTCGCGTGGACGGTCAGCGCGGCCAACTCGTTCATGACCGGCCAGATCCTGTACGCCGACGGCGGCGCAGAAGCCACCCTCCGCCAGACCCCCTAAAGCCCCTCGAACCCCACGTTCACCAGCACCCGGACTCCGCCGAGAAGCCCGAACCCGACAGGCCGACCCACCCCCCTCAACCCACCCTGAGAGCCTCTCAGCGGGCCGCAGACGTCACCGGTCACTGCCCCCGGGGCAATCCCAGCGGGCCTCGGACACCACAGTCCTCAGGCCCGCACACAGCCGCACCGCCGCACCGCCCACCCGCCCGCCTGCCGCCCGCCCGCCGCTCTGAGCAGCGGGAACCGGCCGCTAACCCAGGCGGGTGTCGGTCCCCCGCGGCCCCTGCCGCACCGACTCCGCGCTCAGCGTCGGCTGCCAGTCGAAGACATAGCCGCCCTCCATCGGCCCGATCACCACCTCGGCCCCGGCCGTGGCGCCCGCCTTGGCCAGCTCCTCCTCGACCCCCAGCCGCTCCAGCCGGTCGGCGAGATAGCCCACGGCCTCGTCGTTGCTGAAGTCGGTCTGCCTGATCCACCGCTCCGGCTTCTCACCGGTGATCTGGAACAGGCTCTCGTTGACCTTCCGCACCCGGAACCCGGCGTCACCGAACTGCTTGGGCCTGATCACCAGCCGCGTCGGCTCCTCGACCGGCTTGTTCGCCCTGGCCGCCGCGACCCACTCGCCCATCGCGTACGTCAGGTCCCGCAGCCCGTCACGCGTGGCCGCCGAGATCGTGAACACCCGCAGCCCGCGCTCCTCGAACTCGGGCGTGACCAGCTCGGCCAGCTCTCGCGCGTCGGGCACGTCGGCCTTGTTCAGCACGACCATCCGCGGCCGGTCCTCAAGCCTCCCGTACGCCCGCAGCTCCGCCTCGATCACCTCGTAGTCGGTGATCGGGTCGCGCCCCGGCTCCATGGTGGCGCAGTCGATGACGTGCACGAGCATGTCGCACCGCTCGACGTGCCGCAGGAACTCGTGCCCGAGCCCCTTGCCCTGCGACGCCCCCGGGATCAGGCCGGGCACGTCGGCGACGGTGAACACGTTCTCGCCCGCCGTCACCACGCCCAGGTTGGGGATCAGGGTGGTGAACGGATAGTCGGCGATCTTCGGCTTGGCCGCGCTCAGCGCCGCGATCAGCGAGCTCTTCCCCGCGCTGGGGAACCCGACCAGAGCCACGTCGGCGACGCTCTTGAGCTCCAGCATCGCGTCGAGCGCATCTCCCGGCTCACCGAGCAGCGCGAACCCGGGCGCCTTGCGCTTGGTGCTGGCCAGCGCGGCGTTGCCGAGCCCGCCGTGCCCGCCCTGCGCGATCACGTAGCGGGTGCCGGCGCCCACGAGGTCGACCAGCACCTCGCCCGTGGCGGCGTTCTTGACCACGGTCCCGTTGGGCACGGGGAGGATCACGTCACCCCCGTTGGCGCCGTCGCGGTTGGAACCCTGGCCCTGCTTGCCGTTGTCGGCCTTGCGGTGCGGCCTGTGGTGGTAGTCGAGCAGGGTCGCCGTGTTCGGATCGACCTCCAGGACGACGTCACCGCCCCGCCCCCCGTTGCCCCCGTCGGGGCCGCCCAGCGGCTTGAACTTCTCCCGGTGGATGGAGGCACACCCGTTCCCCCCGTCACCGGCCTTGATGTGCAGGACCACCTGGTCCACAAAGTCCGGCATCCCGAATCCCTCCATCGCCCCGGCAGGGGCATCTCATCCGAAGCACTACCCGGCGATCACCACGGAACGCCGGGCAGCGAGAAAACGCCAAAGGGGCGGATCGACACCAGATCTGTCGATCCACCCCTCAAGCAACACCCAAAGGTCGGGAGAAGGAGGAAACCCTACTCCGCGACGGGAACGATGCTCACGGCCCGACGGCCGCGCTTGACACCGAACTGCACGTGACCGGCGGTCAGCGCGAACAGCGTGTCGTCGCCACCACGGCCCACGTTGTCACCGGGGTGGAAGTGGGTGCCACGCTGGCGGACGATGATCTCGCCCGCGTTGACCAACTGGCCACCGAAGCGCTTGACGCCCAGGCGCTGGGCGTTGGAGTCACGACCGTTCCGGGTGGACGACGCGCCCTTCTTGTGTGCCATCTCTCAAACTCCCGTTCAGGCCTGCTCGATACCGGTGATCTTCACCTGGGTGTACCGCTGGCGGTGACCCTGGCGCTTCTTGTAACCGGTCTTGTTCTTGTACTTGAGAATGCGGATCTTCGGGCCCTTGGTCTCGCCGAGGATCTCGGCGCTGACCGTGAACTTGCCCGCCTCGGTGGTCACGTCGCCATCGTTGACGACGAGCACCGTCGGCAGCGAAACCGAAGAGCCGACCTCGCCGGCGACCTTGTCCACCTCGAGGACGTCACCGACGGAGACCTTCTGCTGCCTGCCGCCGCAACGAACGATCGCGTACACCGCGGAACCCTTCTACTGACTCACTGTTGCTCTCGAACATCAGCCACCCCAGGGAAGAGGTGGCCGCCGAATGCTGCGCCTGTCATTCGGCCTGTCTCAAACCGACGAACCGAGCAAGCGCGCCAACAGGGCGCGTCACCTGACGCACCGGTTCACCAGGGTACCGGATTAACGGTGCCCTAGGCGAACCGGACGGATCATCGGAAGTCTGCCGAGAAGCTACTCGGCCGACTTGGCTCGGCGGGAGCGTCGCCGCCCCCTGCCGGAAGTCTGGCTTGCCTGGTCGTCCTCAGCCGGGACGTCTTCAAGCGCACCGGTCACGGTATCACGGCCGGAGGAGTCCTTGGCCGCGGAAACCTTGTCGGAGACCGCCTTCTCCACGGCCATCTTCCCCTGCGTGCCGCGCGCCTCCGGCTTGGCCTCGACCGGCTCCGTGGAGACCAGCAGCCCACGCCCGTTGCAGCACTCGCACGGCGTCGAGAACGCCTCGAGCAGCCCCTGGCCGACCCGCTTACGCGTCATCTGGACCAGCCCCAGCGAGGTCACCTCGGCCACCTGGTGCTTGGTCCTGTCGCGGGCCAGGCACTCCAGCAGCCGCCGCAGCACCAGGTCGCGGTTGGACTCCAGCACCATGTCGATGAAGTCGATGACGATGATGCCGCCGATGTCGCGCAGCCTGAGCTGGCGGACGATCTCCTCGGCCGCCTCCAGGTTGTTCCTGGTGACGGTCTCCTCGAGGTTGCCGCCCTGCCCGGTGAACTTGCCGGTGTTGACGTCGACGACGGTCATCGCCTCGGTACGGTCGATCACCAGCGAGCCGCCGCTCGGCAGCCACACCTTGCGTTCGAGGGCCTTGGCGAGCTGCTCGTCGATCCGGTACGACCCGAACACGTCACCGTGGTCGCCGTCCCACTTCGACAGGCGCTCGGCCAGGTGCGGGGCGACGTACTTGACGTACTCGTCGACCGTGTCCCACGCGTCGCCGCCCTGGACGACCAGGTTCGTGAAGTCCTCGTTGAAGACGTCGCGCACGACCCGGATGGTCAGGTCGGGCTCGGCCGACAGCAGCTCGGGCGGGCTGGCCGACTTGGCCTTCTTCTGGATGTTCTCCCACTGCGCCGACAGCCGGGCCACGTCGCGGGCCAGCTCGTCCTCCGAGGCGCCCTCGGCCGCGGTGCGGACGATCACGCCGGCGTTCTCCGGCATGACCTTCTTCAGGATGCTCTTGAGCCGCGTGCGCTCCTTGTCGGGCAGCTTGCGGCTGATGCCGGTCATCGACCCGTCCGGCACGTACACCAGGTATCGCCCGGGAAGGCTGATCTGCGAGGTGAGCCGGGCGCCCTTGTGACCGATCGGGTCCTTCGTGACCTGCACGAGCACCGACTGGCCGGACTTCAGCGCCGCCTCGATCCGCTTCGGCTGACCCTCCATGCCGGCGGTGTCGAAGTTCACCTCACCGGCGTACAGGACGGCGTTCCTGCCCTTGCCGATGTCCACGAACGCCGCCTCCATCGACGGCAGCACGTTCTGGACCTTGCCCAGGTAGACGTTGCCGACGTAGGACTGGCTCGCCTCGCGGTTGACGTAGTGCTCGACGAGGACGCCGTCCTCCAGCACCGCGATCTGCGTACGGTCGCCGTGGCGGCGCACCACCATCATGCGGTCGACCGACTCGCGACGGGCCAGGAACTCCGACTCGGTGATGATCGGCGGACGCCTGCGGCCGAGCTCGCGCCCCTCACGGCGGCGCTGCTTCTTGGCCTCCAGCCGGGTGGAGCCGCGCACGCTCTGCACGCCGTCGGTGGCGGTGTCGAGCGTCGCCGTACGGCCCGAGCGCGGCGCGCGGATGCGTACCACGGTGTTCGGCGGGTCGTCGCTGGCCGGCTCGGCGCCCTCGTCGGTGCCCCGGCGGCGACGCCTGCGGCGGCGGCGCGAGGAGGAGGACTCCTCGTCGTTGGCCTCCTCGGCCGACTCTTCCTCGGCCTCTTCGTCGGACTCCTCGCCGTCGTCGGACTCGTCGCGGTCGCGGGCCTTGCCCCGGCCCCTGCCGCCCCTGCGGCGGCGGCGGCGCCGGCCGCCGCCCTCCTCTTCTTCCTGCTCGTCGCCGGTGTCGAGGTCGGTCTCGTCCTCGGCCGCCGACTCGTCGACCGGCTCCTCGGCCTCCTCGGGCACTTCGGGCACTTCGGGCTCGGCGACGGGCTCCGGCTCGGCCTTCCTCGTGATGGCGGGCTTGCCCCGAGTGGGGTCGGGCGCCTGGAACAGCGGCGCG
Organism: Nonomuraea antimicrobica; assembly: GCF_039536965.1. Taxonomy (NCBI): domain Bacteria; kingdom Bacillati; phylum Actinomycetota; class Actinomycetes; order Streptosporangiales; family Streptosporangiaceae; genus Nonomuraea; species Nonomuraea antimicrobica. The sequence goes on from NZ_BAAAZP010000020.1 coordinate 49,268, forward strand.
AAGATGGCCGCCGGCCGCTGGAACGCGGTGCCCGGCTCGTCCTGCCTGCGCGCGGTCATCCCGAAGGGGTCGGCCAGCAGGCTGGGCCGCATGGCGTCCTCGTCGAGGTCTTCGCCGGCGGGCTCGTCGTCGAGCGGCTCGTCCTCGGGCAGGCTCTCCAGGATGTCCTCGTCCTCGGCACCCGCCTCGGCGGCCCACGCCTGCGCGCCGGCCCCCACGGCCCGTCCGGCCACAGCGGGCTCTTCGGCCCTGGTCGCCTGTCCGGCCCCTGCCGTCTGCCCGGCCTCGGCGGCCTCACCTGCCTCGGCGCCGAACGGCGCACCGGCTTCGGCACCGCCCGAGGGCGCCGCGACCTCGGCCCGCTCGGCGGGAGCCGCCGCCACCGCACCGGCCCGCGCCGCGGAATCCTCCACGGAGCGCACCTCTGCGGCCGGCGCCTCTTCCTGCTCGGCCTTCTTACGCGTCCTGCGCCGCCTCGCGGGCTCCTCCGCGACGGCCTCGGCGGTCTCGGCGGGCGTCGTGCCCTCCGGGAGCGCTCCCGCGGCCTCCGTCTGGGCCTCTGCCTCGGCGGCCTTCTTCGTCGTACGCCTGCGTGTCGTCGTCGCGGTGGACCGCGTCCGCGTGGCCCTCTTGGGCTTCTCGGACGCGGCCTCGGCGACGTTCTCGGAGCCGGTTCCTGCCGCGCTCTCGGCGACGGCCTCGGCCACGGCCGCCTCGACCGGGCTCTCCACGACGCCGCCCTCGGGCCTGCTCGCGGCAGCGCCATTCCCGAGCGTCGTGCCGACGCCGCTCTCCGTGGCGGCCGGGCCGCCCCGGCCCGCCGCCGTGAGCAACTCGGGCGCCGGCTCTCCGGCCGCGCGCTGCACGGCGTGGCTCTGCACGGACTGCACATCGGCCACGGACGGCGCCGTCTGCGCCGCCACGACGGTGACCGGGACGGAGGCAGGCTCCTCGGGCTCCGGCGGAGGACCCGCGGGCCGGCTGGAGCGTCGACGCCTGGTCACCGTCGGCTGTTCAATTGTCTCCCCGTCAGGGCCATTGGCCCCGGCGTTGGGCTCGTTGTCGAGCATGCGGGCGTTCTCCCGTCAGCTCCCGGGCGCGTCGCCGCGCCGCGCAGGAGCCCTCGTGTCTCGTTGTCCGCCGGCGCTCTCGCGGAGAGCGCGCCGGCGCCAAGTCCTGTCAGCGGTCGTGCTCGGCTCTTGCCGGGCACTTCCTTAACCGGCGACGTGCTCACCCGCCGGTTCCGCCTCGGCGCCGCGCGTGATGTCGCGGTCAAGGCCGAGCGGATCGGCAAGTGCACCGGTGCTCGCGTCGAGCGGCCCCTGCGCCAGCCTGGTCACCTCGGGGGGAACCGGCGGCGCGAAGTCGGCCACAAGGCGCAGCCCTGTGAGCACATCGTCGGGTCGAACGGCAGGCGTCAGGTGCCGAACGACCATGCGCAGTATGACACACGGCCCTCCTAGCACCTGAGCTGCGGTTCTGTCTGTTCCCTCGGAAACCGTGAGCCTCAGGACGGCCTGCCGCGCGTCGAAGCGGCGGGGACCCTTCTTGGTCAGGCGCTCGACTTCCACCATGTCTGCCGCGAGAAACTTCTGCGCCGCACCCTCGGCGAGCTCGCGATCGGCACCGGGCAGCCGTACCTCCCAGTCGGAGACCTCCAAGCGATCGGCCAGCCCACCCGGACCCGCCTCCACAACGTCGAGCACATCGAGCCCAGGCGGCAACGACTCGTCCAGGCTCAGTCTGACCTGGCCGGGGTCGCACGGCGCGGTAACACCGATCTCGAGGTATTCGGCTTCGCTGGCGACGCCGGTCGGCGCCGCGCCCGCGTAGGAGATCTTCGGGTGGGGCGAGAAACCCGCGCTGTACGCCACCGGAATGCCGGCACGGCGGACCGCCCTCTCGACGGCCCGCGAGATGTCGCGGTGGCTGGTGAAGCGCAGGCGGCCGCGCTTGGCGTAACGCACACGCAGGCGCTGCACCGTAGGCGCGGGCGGAGGCCCTTCGGGAACAGGTTTCAGAGCTTGTCGTCCTTCCCTTGTAAGAGTTCCTCGTCCCAGGATAAGCCGCCTCGGCGCATGGACGTGTACGCCGAGGCACGGCTCGCCCACTGAGCGCGCTAGACCACCGTAAGAGGAAGGAGTTTTCGCCCTGTTGGGCCGATTTGAATTTCGGTGCCCATGGTCGGGCAGACACCGCAGTCGTAGCACGGGGTCCAGCGGCAGTCTTCGACCTCACCGCCGGAGACGGCCTCCTGCCAGTCCTGCCACAGCCATTCGCGGTCGAGACCGGCGTCGAGGTGGTCCCACGGCAGGACCTCGTTCTCCTCCCGCTCGCGGATGGTGTACCAGTCGACGTCGACGCCCGCCTTCTCGGCGGCGGCCATCCAGCGTTCGTACGAGAAGTGCTCGCTCCACCCGTCGAACCGGCCGCCGTCCTCCCACACGGCCCTGATCACGGCCCCGACCCTGCGGTCGCCCCGCGACAGCAGGCCCTCCACGATGGACGGCTTGCCGTCGTGATAGCGGAAGCCGACGGCCCGCCCGAACTCCCTGTCGCCCCTGAGCGAGTCGCGCAACGCCTTGAGCCGCCGGTCGACGGTCTCGTGGTCGGCCTGCGCCGCCCACTGGAACGGGGTGTGCGGCTTGGGCACGAAACCCCCGATGGAGACCGTGCACCGGATGTCGCGGCTGCCGGTCGTCTCGCGGCCGGCCCTGATGACCTTCTTGGCCAGGTCGGCGATGGCCAGCACGTCTTCGTCCTGCTCGGTGGGCAGCCCGCACATGAAGTAGAGCTTGACCTGCCGCCAGCCCTGCGAATAGGCCGTGGTGACGGTGCGGATCAGGTCTTCCTCGGTGACCATCTTGTTGATCACCTTGCGCATGCGCTCCGAGCCGCCCTCGGGGGCGAACGTCAGGCCCGAACGCCTGCCGTTCCTGGAGAACTCGTTGGCCAGGTCGATGTTGAACGCGTCGACCCTGGTGGAAGGCAGCGACAGGGAGGTGTTGGTGCCCTCGTAGCGGTCGGCCAGCCCCTTGGCGACGTCGCCGATCTCGGAGTGGTCGGCGGACGACAGCGACAGCAGGCCGACCTCGTTGAATCCGGACTGCTTGATGCCGTTTTCGACCATCGCCCCGATCGTGGTGATCGACCGCTCGCGTACCGGACGCGTGATCATGCCCGCCTGGCAGAACCGGCAGCCCCGCGTGCAGCCGCGGAAGATCTCCACGCTGAACCGCTCGTGCACCGTCTCGGCCAGCGGCACCAGCGGCTTCTTCGGATAGGGCCACTCGTCGAGGTCCATCACCGTGTGCTTGTGCACGCGCCACGGCACCTCGGGCCGGTTGGGCGCGACGCGCTTGATGCGGCCGTCGGCGTGGTAGTCGACGTCGTAGAACTTCGGCACATAGACCCCGCCGGACTCGGCGAGCCGCATCAGCAGCTCGTCGCGCCCGCCGGGTCTGCCCTCGGCCTTCCACTCCCGGATGACCTCGGTGATGGCGATGGAGATCTGCTCCCCGTCGCCGAGCACGGCCGCGTCGAGGAAGTCGGCGATCGGCTCGGGGTTGAACGCCGCGTGGCCGCCCGCGAGCACGATCGGGTCGTCGTCGCCGCGGTCGACGGCCGACAGCGGGATGCCGGCCAGGTCGAGCGCGGTCAGCATGTTGGTGTAGCCGAGCTCGGTCGAGAACGACACCCCGAGCACGTCGAAGGCACGCACCGGCCGGTGCGCGTCGACGGTGAACTGCGGGACGCCCTCGCTCCGCATGAGCTTCTCCAGGTCCGGCCAGACCGCGTAGGTGCGCTCGGCCAGGGTGCCGGGAAGCTCGTTGAGGATCTCGTAGAGGATCGCCACGCCCTGGTTGGGCAGCCCGACCTCGTAGGCGTCGGGGTACATCAGCGCCCACCGCACGTCGGCGGAGTCCCACTCCTTGACGGTCGAGTTGAGCTCACCCCCGACGTACTGGATGGGCTTCTGCACCTTGGGCAGCAGCGCTTCCAGGCGGGGGAATATCGACTCGACAGACATACCGCCAAGCGTAGCGGCGCTCAGACGGTGGCGGGCCCGGGAATGTCTATGTCGTTCCCGCTGAGCACCAGCAGGTCATGGCCCTCGCAGCAGGTCAGTTCGACGGCGATCACGCCGCTCTCCAGGTTGTGAACGGCTACGACATGACTCGCGGGCAGCAGGAAGCGCTCTTCGCGGTGGGCCAAGAACCTGCTTCTAACTGAACGACTGTCTTCGTACCCTGATGGCCTGAAGAAGCCCAACCGCGATCAGGTTCGCGAACGTGGCGGTACCGCCGTACGACACGAACGGCAGCGGCAGCCCGGTGATCGGCATGATGCCGATCGTCATCCCCACGTTGATGAACGTCTGGAACGTGAACCAGCACACGATCGTGCCCGCGACCAGCGTCCCGAACCTGTCCTCGCACTGCCGGGCGATCTTCAGCCCGCGGAGCAGCACGACCCCGAGCAGCACCACCACCGTGACCGATCCGAGGAAGCCGAACTCCTCCCCGGCCACCGTGAAGATGAAGTCGGTGTGCTGCTCCGGCACGAACCGCCCGGTCGTCTGCCCGCCGCCCAGCAGTCCCTTGCCGAAGAGCTGCCCCGATCCGATCGCGATCATCGACTGCGTGCTGTTGTAGCCGACGCCGCGCGGGTCCACGCTCGGATCGACGAACGCGGTGAACCGCGCCACCTGATACGGCTCCAGCATCTGGAAGTAGAACACCGCGAACACCCCGATGCCCGCGATCATCGACAGCAGCGCGAGCCAGCGTTTACGCACGCCCGAGATGACCAGCCCGGCAGCCGTGATCACCGCCAGCACCAGCGCGGTGCCCAGGTCCGGCTGGAGCATCACCAGCCCCATCGTGAGCACCGCCGCGAACAGCGCCAGCATCACGTCCAGCCCGCGCGGCCGATCGGTCCCCTCGGCCGGCTGCGCCAGCAGCATCGCGATGATCAGCAGCAGCCCCACCTTGGCGAACTCCGACGGCTGCACCGCGAAGCCCCCGCCGAGCAGGATCCACGAGTGCGACCCGTTGATCGTCGCCCCCAGCGGCGTGATCACCAGCCCCAGCCCGACCAGCGACAACAGGAACACCAGCGGCGCGTACGCCCGCATCGCCCGGTGGTCCACCATGGCCACGAGCCCGCACAACACCACGCCGATGGCCTCGTTGAGCAGGTGCTTCTTCACCAGCCCCGTGGACCCGGGCGCCCAGGTCCTGGTGGACGACCACACCAGCAGCGTGCCGATCACACACAGCCCGAACACCGCGACCAGCATGAGCCCGTCGAGCCGCCGCACGGTCGAGTTCTCGCGCGCCATCCGCCGCAGCAGCGAAGGCCGCCGAATCGCCACAGCCCGCATGCTCATCACCCCCCACCCCCCATCCCGCTGCCACCACACACCCGCAAAGGCCCTCTGACGCCCAAAGAACCACCACCCCCACAACCAACCCCCCAAACCTCACACCCCACCCACCGCACCCACACAACTCGCCCCCCAATACCCACACACCCCCGCACACCCACACCCTGCATCCCAAGAGCCACACCACCCCGCCCCACACCCTTCACCC
>NZ_BAAAZP010000021.1:0-23949 GCF_039536965.1 Nonomuraea antimicrobica
CGGCCGACCCGGCGAACAGGAACGGCATCTCGCGGAACCCCTCGTGCCAGGACGGCACCGCGGTGTCGCAGATCAGCGCCGCCGTGTACGTCGCCACCGCCGGCCCGGCGATCCCGGCCCCCACGGTGGCGGCGCGGCCGAGCCCGGGGAACCTCCCGGTGACGCCGGTGGCCGCCGCGCACCCGGCCTGCGGCCCGTACGCGCTGAGGATCCACGTGCCCACGCTCATCGGCGAGGTCACCTTGAACACCCGCAGCATGTTGAGGAAACGCTCGGGCCGGCCCAGGTCGTGGATGAGCGCGTAGAGCGAGCCGCCCAGCGCGCACGCCGCCCCGACCTTGGCCGCCCTGGCCAGGTGGGGCCGCCCGGTGAGGTCGGCGGCGGTGGCCAGCGTGGACGACGCCCCGGCCAGTCCGCCCAGGAACAGGTAGCCGGCGATGTCGGGGGCCTGCCACGTCGGCTCGTTCAGCACCGGCCGGCCGTAGTAGGAGTCGAAGTCCGCCTTCGGCGCCAGCAGCCGCTCGCGCCTGCGGCCCGCCGAGCCGGGCGTGGCCTCGCGCTCGGCGCGCAGCTCCGCCGAGCCGTCCATCCGCACGTCAGTCTGACTCATCCCCGCCTCCTCCAGGCCGTCGCGCTCAGCCCCACGAGCAGGGCGAGCGCCGCGACCCCCACGTGCCGCCACATCGACGGCAGGTCCCTGGTGGTCACCACCGGATCCGGCGGCAGGCCGTACACCTCCGGCTCGTCCAGCAGCAGGAAGAACGCGCCTGTGCCGCCCACGCCGTCGCCGGGGTCGTGGCCGTACAGGCGGGCGGAGGTCAGCCCCGCCTCCCGCACCTGCGCCAGGCGGCGCTCGGCGCGCTCGCGCAGCTCGTCCAGGTCGCCGAACTGGATGGAGTCGGTCGGGCAGGTCTTGGCGCAGGCCGGCTCCTGCCCGGCGCCGAGGCGGTCGTAGCACATCGTGCACTTGGCGGCCGTGCCGCTGCTCTCGCGCTTGCCGATCACCCCGAACGGGCAGGCGGGCACGCAGTAGCCGCAGCCGTTGCAGATGTCCTGCTGCACCACGACCGTGCCGTACTCGGTGCGGAACAGCGACCCGGTCGGGCAGACGTCCAGGCAGGCCGCGTGCGTGCAGTGCTTGCACACGTCGGAGGCCATCAGCCAGCGGAAGTCCATGTCGCCGACCCCGGGCTCCTGGTGGCCGAGCGGCCGCCGCTGCTCGATGAACGCCACGTGCCGCCAGGTGTCGGCGCCCAGCCCGACCGTGTTGTCGTAGGACATGCCGGTGAAGTTCAGGCCGTCCTCGGGGACCTGGTTCCACTCCTTGCACGCCACCTCGCACGCCTTGCAGCCGATGCAGATGCTGGTGTCGGTGAAGAAGCCCACCCTGCCCTCGCCGAGCCGCTCGTCCAGGTCGAAAGCCACGGCTCACGCCTCCGTTCCGGTGCCGGCGCCCACCCCTGCGCGCCGCTGATAGGACCTGACCAGCTCCGGCAGCGCGGGGCCGCGCGGTCGCCGGCCCGGCCGGATGTCGGCGGACAGGGCCTTGACCTCCTGGATGTGCGCGTTGGGGTCCAGCGAGATCGCCGCCAGCTCGTTGGCCGCGTCGCCCTTGGCCAGCCCGTTCGGGCCGAAGTGGAACGGCAGCCCGATCTGGTGCACCACCCGCCCGTCCAGGTGCAGCGACGGGATGCGGTCGGTGACCATGACCCGCGCCTCGATGGCGTTGCGCGCGGTGACGATCGTGGCCCAGTCTCCGTGTACGAGCGCCCGCTCGGCCGCCAGTGACGGCGAGACCTCGCAGAACATCTCCGGCTGCAACTCGGCCAGGTACGGCGTGAACCGGCTCATGCCGCCCGCCGTGAAGTGCTCGGTCAGCCGGTAGGTCGTCACCACGTACGGATAGACCGACGCCCCCGGCTCGTCCCCGCTCGGCTGGTAGCGGTTGTCCTCGTGCGGGTAGACCTTGCGCGCCGGGTTGCACTGGCGTCCGTACAGCGGGTTGGCCACCGGCGAGTCCTGCGGCTCGTAGTGCGTGGGCAGCGGCCCGTCCACCACCCCCGCGGGCGCGAACAGCCAGCCCTTCCCGTCGGCCTGCATGATGAACGGGTCGATGCCCGACAGCGCCGCGCTCCCCTGCGCGTCCGGCGGCGGACGGTAGCCGGGGCTCTTGCCCGACTCGAAGTCGGGCACGTCGTGGCCGGTCCACCGCTCCGCCTCGGCGTCCCACCAGACCAGCCGCTTGCGTTCGCTCCACGGGGTGCCGTCGGGCCTGGCCGAGGCCCGGTTGTAGAGGATGCGCCGGTTGGCCGGCCAGGCCCACGCCCACTCGGCGGCGATCCAGTCCTGCTCGGCGGCCGGTCTGCGGCGGGCGGCCTGGTTGACGCCGTCGGCGTACACGCCGGAGTAGATCCAGCAGCCGCAGGCGGTGGAGCCGTCGTCCTTGAGCGCGTGGTAGCCCGGCAGCGGGCGGCCCTCGCCGTCCCAGCCGTTGATCTCGGCCAGCACCGCCTCCGCCGACGGCTCGGCCAGCTCGCCCCCGACCGGGTAGTCCCACGTGAGGCCGAGCACGGGCGCGTCCATCGGGTCCTGCGACCCGGCCAGCTTCTCGCGGATGATCCGGCCCAGGTGGTACATGAACCACAGGTCGCTGCGGGCGTCGTCCTCGGGCTCGACGGCCTGGTGGTGCCACTGGAGCAGCCGGTTGGTGTTGGTGAAGCTGCCGCTCTTCTCGGTGTGGCAGGCCGCGTGCAGGAAGAACACCTCGGTGCCGATGTCGGCCGTGCGCAGTTCGCCCGTCTCGATCTCCGGGCCGTCCTTCCACCAGGTGGCGCTCTCGATCAGGTTGAGGTCGCGCACCACCAGCCAGTCGAGCCGGGCCATGCCCAGCCGCTGCATCCTGGCGTTGGCCGAGCCGACCGCCGGGTTCTCGCCGAGCAGCAGGTAGCCCTTGCAGACGCCGTCGAGCTGGGCCAGCACCGTGTCGTACGTGCTGTGCGAGCCCGTCAGGCGGGGCAGCCAGCCGAAGCGGTAGTCGTTGTCCGGCTGCGCCGACTCGCCCCACCACGCCTTGAGCAGGCTGACCAGGTAGGCGGGCATGTCCGCCCAGCAGCCCTTGTGCGGCGCGTCGGCCGACAGGAAGTCGCGCAGTCTCTCGTTCTCGTGGGCGTGCGGCATCGGGATGTAGCCGGGCAGCAGGTTGAACAGCGTCGGAACGTCGCTGGAGCCCTGGATGCTGGCGTGCCCGCGCAGCGCCTGGATGCCGCCTCCCGGGCGGCCGATGTTGCCCAGCAGCAACTGCAGGATGCTCGCCGCCCGGATGAACTGCGAGCCGTCGCTGTGCTGCGTCCAGCCGACCGCATAGACGAACTCGGAGGTCTTCTCCGGCCCCGAGTTCTCCGTCAGGTGGCGGCACACCTCCTCGAACAGGCGCCGCGGCACCCCGCACACCCGCTCCACCGTCTCCGGCGTGTAGCGGGCGAAGTGGCGGCGCAGCACCTGCAGCACGCAGCGCGGGTGCCGCAGGGTCTCGTCGCGCTGCGGATGCCCGTCGAGCGGCACGCCGGTGCCGCCCTGCACCTCGCCGCGGCCCGGCGGGACCTTTCCCAGGCGCCGCTCGTACTCCGCGTTCCGCTCGCCGGAGGCGGCGACCGTCGTCATGCCCTCGTACTGCCACGAGTCGGGGTCGTACGTGCGGCTCTCGGGGTCGAAGCCGGAGAAGACGCCGTCGAGGTCCTCGGTGTCGCGGTAGTCCTCCCGCAGGATGGTGGCCGCGTTGGTGTAGTTGAGCACGTACTCGTGGAAGTACAGCTCGTTCTCCAGCACGTGGTTGATGATCGCGCCGAGGAAGGCCACGTCGGAGCCGGCGCGGATGGGCACGTGCAGGTCGGCGGGCGCGCTCGTCCGGGTGAAGCGCGGGTCCACGTGGATGATCACCGCGCCGCGCGCCTTGGCCTCCATCACCCACTGGAAGCCCACCGGGTGCGCCTCGGCGAAGTTCGAGCCCTGGATGACGATGCAGTCGGAGTGCTGCATGTCCTGCATGAACGTGGTGGCCCCGCCCCGCCCGAACGAGGTGCCCAGCCCCACCACGGTCGAGCTGTGGCACACGCGGGCCTGGTTCTCGATCTGCACCACGCCCAGCGCCGTCAGCAGCTTCTTGATGAGGTAGTTCTCCTCGTTGTCCAGCGTCGCGCCGCCCAGGCTGGCGATGCCCATCGTCCGCGCGGTACGCAGGCCGTCCTGCTCCCACTGCCAGGTCTCGCGCCGGGTCGCGATGATCCGGTCGGCGATCAGGTCCATGGCGGTGGCGAGGTCGATCCGCTGCCAGTCGGCCGCGCCCGGCGGGCGGTAGAGCGCCCGGCGCTGCCGGGAGAAGCCGGTGGTGAGCTGGAGGCTGGCCGCGCCCTTCGGACACAGCCGGCCGCGGCTGATGGGGGAGTCGGGGTCGCCCTCGATCTGGACGACCTTCTCCTCTCGTACGTACACGTTCTGGGCGCAGCCCACCGCGCAGAACGGGCACACCGACTTGACCACCCGGTCGGCCGTGGCCGTACGCGCCCGCCACGCCTCGGTCCTGGCCGACCGCGCCGCCGGCCCCCGCGCCGTACGGTCGTCGCCGGTGAGCTGCCGCAGCAGCGGCCACGAGAACTCCATGACACCCCCCGATGCCCCCGGCCCAGTCCTGCCCTGGACAGGACACGGAAAAACTGGCAGTTCTGCACAGTCGGGGGAAAACCGGCAGGTCAGAACAGCCGGGGAAGGCGGGCGGGTCAGAACAGCCGGGCGGCCGCCTCGTCCCAACCGGCCCGGTCGCCGGACGGCTCGTACCGGCGCAGCGGCTGGGAGGAGGCGACCAGCGCCCGCAGCTCCTCCAGGCCGGAGACCAGCCCGGCCGCCCGCGCCTGCACCAGCACGTTGCCGATCGCGGTCGCCTCGGCCGGCCCGGCCACGACCGGCAGCCCGCAGGCGTCGGCCGTGAACTGGCACAGCAGCTCGTTCCGCGAACCGCCGCCCACCAGGTGGACCACCTCGACGTCGCGGCCCGACAGCTCCATCGCCTGGCGCACGGCCAGCCGGTGCCCGAGCGCCAGGCTCTCCAGCACGCACCGCACGTACGCGGCGGGCGAGGAGGGAGGAGACTGCCCGGTGCGGCGGCACTCGGCGGCGATCCTGGCCGGCATGTCGCCGGGCGGCAGGAAGACGGGCTCGTCGGGGTTGACCACGGCGGCGAACGGCCGCTCGCCGGCCGCCGCGGCCAGCAGCTCGCCCAGGTCGGAGCCCGGCCAGGCGCGCAGGCACTCCTGCAGCAGCCACAGGCCCATCACGTTGCGCAGGTAGCGGACGGTGCCGTCGATGCCGGCCTCGTTGGTGAAGTTCGCGGCCCGGCTCTCGGGCGTCAGCACCGGGCCGGGCAGCTCGACCCCGGCCAGCGACCAGGTGCCGCACGAGACGTAGGCGAAGGCGGGGCCGCGGGCCGGCACGGCGGCCACCGCCGAGGCCGTGTCGTGCGAGCCCACCGCCCTGACCGGAGCCGACCAGCCCAGCTCGGCGGCCACGTCGGGGCGCAGGCCGCCCAGCTCGTCGCCGGGCCGCCGCAGCGGCGGGAAGATCCCGGCGGGCAGCCCGAGCCGCTCGATCAGCGGCGCCGCCCACGACCGGGTGCGCACGTCGAGCAGGCCCGTCGTGGAGGCGTTGGTCTCCTCCGCGCCCGTCTCGCCGGTCAGCCAGTAGCCGATCAGGTCGGGGATCAGCAGCATGGTGGCCGCCCCGTCGAGCCGGTCGGCGAGGAGCTGGTAGATCGTGTTGAACGGCAGTACCTGAAGGCCGGACACGTCGTACAGGGTCTCCGCGCCCACCTCGGCGGCGACCCGCTCGGCCACGCCGTGGGTGCGGTCGTCGCGGTAGTGCACCGGGTTGCCCAGCATGGCGCCCGACTTGTCCAGCAGTGCGTAGTCGACGGCCCAGGAGTCGACGCCGATCGAGGAGACCGGACCCGCCTGCCGCAGCCCGGTCAGGATCTCACGGTAGAGCCCGAGGATGTCCCAGTGGAGGCGGCCGGCCACGCGTACGGGGCCGTTGGGGAAGCGGTGCGCCTCGGTCAGGCTCAGCCCGCCCGACAGGTCGGCCAGCATCACCCGGCCGCTGGAGGCGCCCAGGTCGACGGCGGCGAAACGGCGGCTCATTGCGTGGACTCCCTGGCGACGAGCTCCGGCTGGAACATGATGTGCTGGTGGGCGTGCGTCTCCGGGTTGTCGCACTCGTCCAGCAGCAGCTCGGTGGCGATCCGCCCGAGCTGGTACGTGGGCTGCCGCATCGAGCTGAGCGACACGGCCGAGGCGGCGGCGAAGTCGATGTCGTCGTAGCCCATCAGCGCCACGTCCTCCGGCACGCGTACGCCGGCGCGCAGGAGCGCGCGCAGCACGCCCAGCGCGAGCAGGTCGTTGGCGCAGAAGACGGCCTCCGGCAGGCCGGTCGCGATCAGCTCGGTGGCGGCCGTCTCGCCCGCGCGGGCCGTCATCGTCTCGACCTCGGCCACCCGCAGGTCGGCGGGGTCGAGCCCGGCGGCCCGCATCGCGACCTTGGCGCCTGCGCGGCGCTCCACGCACTGCCTGATCGTGAGCGGGCCGGTCACGTAGGCGATGCTGCGCGCCCCCTTCGACAGCAGGTGCGCCACCGCCGCCCGGCCGCCCGCGACGTCGTCCACGGCCACCGCGCACTGGTCGGGCCGGTGGGCGGGATGGTCGACCAGCACCACGCTGATGCCGTGCTCGCGCAGCCGGTCGAGGCGGGCCGGGTCTTCTCCGGAGGGTGTGATCAGCACGCCGCGCACCCGGTGCTCCGACAGCACCCGCAGGTTGCGGTCCTCCTTGCCGGCCGAGCCGGCCGAGTTGCCCAGGATCACCGCGTAGCCCAGCTCGCTGGCCATGTCCTCCACCCCGGCGGCGACCTCGGTGAAGAACGGGTTGCCGATGTCGATCACGCTGAGGCCGATCGTCCTGCTGTGCCCGGCGCGCAGCGTGGAGGCCGAGCCGTGCCGGACGAAGCCCAGCTCGTCGATGGCCGCCTCCACCCGCCGCCGGGTCGCGGGGGCGACTTTGCCGGGCCGGTTCAGTACGTTGGAGACCGTGCCCGGGGAGACGCCGGCGTGTGCGGCGACCTCCTTGATGCTGACCATGGCCATGGAGGGCAATTAAAACGTACAAACCCCCCGCGCGCCAGTCGCGCGACCGCCAGGGGTGGGCATTCGCGCCGCACCGGCTCGGCGGTCGAGGGGCGGTGCGCCGCAAGATCTTAAAACGTTCTAACTCCATCGAGAGGCATTAAAACGTGTCATCCGCCGATCCGATCTCGGGCCAGGAGCGGGGCCGGTGATGCATTGACAGCGAGGACCTGGAATCGTAGTTTCCTGCAGGAAGATTAAAACGTTTTGAAGGGAGTGTCGGTGCAGCGGCCCCCACGACCACTGACCCGACGTGTTCCACCTGGATTGATCGGGGAGCAATGACTGACATCAAGGCCGCGCTGCGGGTGCAGCACATCGAGACGCCCTCCTGGGCCTACGGCAACAGCGGCACCCGGTTCAAGGTGTTCGCGCAGAAGGGCGTGCCGCGCGACCCGTACGAGAAGCTGGCCGACGCCGCCCAGGTGCACGCCCACACCGGCATCGCCCCCACGGTCGCCCTGCACATCCCGTGGGACAAGGTCGCCGACTACGCCGACCTGGCCCGGCACGCCCGCGACCTGGGCGTACGCATCGGCGCGATCAACTCCAACGTCTTCCAGGACGACGACTACATGCTGGGCAGCGTCACCCACCCCGCCGCCAGGGTCCGCCGCAAGGCCACCGACCACCTGCTCGAATGCGTCGACATCATGGACGCCACCGGCTCCGACACCCTCAAGCTGTGGTTCTCCGACGGCATCAACTACCCGGGCCAGGACGACCTGCGCGCCCGCCAGGACCGCCTGTCCGACTCGCTCGCCGAGGTCTACGAGCGGCTCGGCGAGGGCCAGCGCTTCCTGCTGGAGTACAAGCTGTTCGAGCCCGCCTTCTACGCCACCGACGTGCCCGACTGGGGCACCGCCTACGCCCACTGCGTCAAGCTCGGCCCCAAGGCCCAGGTGGTCGTGGACACCGGCCACCACGCGCCGGGCACCAACATCGAGTTCATCGTCGCCTTCCTGCTGCGGGAGGGCAAGCTCGGCGGCTTCGACTTCAACTCCCGCTTCTACGCCGACGACGACCTCATGGTGGGCGCGGCCGACCCGTTCCAGCTCTTCCGCATCATGTACGAGGTCGTACGCGGCGGCGGCCTGGAGGCCGAGGCCGGGGTGGCGTTCATGCTCGACCAGTGCCACAACATCGAGCCCAAGATCCCGGGCCAGATCCGCTCGGTCATGAACGTCCAGGAGGCCACCGCCAAGGCGCTGCTGGTCGACCGCGAGGCGCTGGCCGCCGCGCAGGCCGAGGGCGACGTGCTGGGCGCGAACGCCGTGTTCATGGACGCCTACAACACCGACGTGCGGCCGCTGCTCGCCGAACTGCGGCAGGAGCTGGGCCTCGCGCCCGACCCCATGGCCGCCTACGCCGGTTCCGGATACTTCGAGAAGATCGCCGCCGAGCGTGTCGGCGGCGAGCAGGCCGGCTGGGGGGCCTGACCGATCATGGACGTCATCAACGAACTGCTCGACCGCTCCCACCGCCTGGGAGCCGACCCGCGCAACACCAACTTCGCCGGGGGCAACACCTCGGCCAAGGGCGCCGCGCCCGACCCGGTCACCGGCGAGGAGGTGGAGCTGGTCTGGGTCAAGGGCTCGGGCGGTGACCTGGGCACGCTGAAGGAGCAGGGGCTGGCCGTCCTGCGACTCGACCGGCTGCGCGCCCTCACCCGCGTCTACCCCGGCGTCGAGCGCGAGGACGAGATGGTCGCCGCGTTCGACTACTGCCTGCACGGCAAGGGCGGGGCCGCGCCGTCCATCGACACCGCCATGCACGGCCTGGTCGAGGCGGCGCACGTCGACCACCTGCACCCCGACGCCGGCATCGCGCTGGCCACCGCCGCCGACGGCGAGGAGCTGACCAGGCGCGTCTTCGGCGACCGGGTCGTGTGGGTGCCGTGGCGGCGGCCCGGCTTCCAGCTCGGCCTGGACATCGCCGCCATCAAGGAGGCCAACCCGCAGGCCATCGGCTGCGTCCTGGGCGGCCACGGCATCACCGCGTGGGGCTCGACGTCCGAGGAGTGCGAGGCGCGCTCGCTGGAGATCATCCGCACCGCGGAGGCGTACCTGGCCGAGCACGGCCGCCCCGACCCGTTCGGCTCGGTGATCTACGAGACGCTGCCGGAGGCCGAGCGCCACGAGCGCGCCGCCGCGCTGTTCCCGATCGTGCGCGGCCTGGCCTCCACCGACGTGCGCGTGGTCGGCCACTACACCGACACCGCCGAGGTGCTCGACTTCGTCTCGCGCTCCGAGCACCCGAGGCTGGCGGCGCTCGGCACGTCCTGCCCCGACCACTTCCTGCGGACGAAGGTCGCGCCGCTGGTGCTGGACCTGCCGCCGGACGCGCCCCTGGAGCAGACCGCCGAACGGCTGCGCGAGCTGCACGCCGCCTACCGCGAGGACTACACCGCCTACTACGACCGGCACGCCACCCCCGACTCGCCGCCCATGCGCGGCGCGGACCCGGCGATCGTGCTGGTGCCGGGCGTCGGCATGTTCTCCTTCGGCAAGGACAAGCAGACGGCGAGGGTCGCGGGCGAGTTCTACGTCAACGCCGTCAACGTCATGCGCGGAGCCGAGTCCGTCTCCTCCTACGCGCCCATTCCCGAGTCGGAGAAGTTCCGCATCGAGTACTGGGAGCTGGAGGAGGCCAAGCTCCGCCGCCTGCCCAAGCCCAAGGCCCTGGCCACCAGGGTCGCGCTGGTGACCGGCGGCGGCTCGGGCATCGGCGCGGCCACCGCCCGCCGGCTGGCCGCCGAGGGCGCGTGCGTGATCGTGGCCGACCGTGACCTGGGGGCGGCCGAGAAGGTGGCCGCCGAGCTGGGCGCGGGCGCGTACCGGGGCTCGGACGTCGCGGTGGCGATCGGGGTGGACGTCACGTCGGAGGAGCAGATCGCGGCGGCCGTACGCGCGGGCGTCCTGGCGTTCGGCGGCGTCGACCTGGTCGTCAACAACGCCGGGCTGTCGCTGTCGCGCTCGCTCCTGGAGACCACCCAGGCCGACTGGGACCTGCAGCACGACGTCATGGCGCGCGGCTCGTTCCTGGTCTCGCGCGAGACGGCCAAGGTCATGATCGGCCAGGGGATGGGCGGCGACATCGTCTACATCTCCTCCAAGAACGCCGTCTTCGCCGGCCCGAACAACGTCGCCTACGGCGCGGCCAAGGCCGACCAGGCCCACCAGGTCCGCCTGCTGGCGGCCGAGCTGGGCGGCCACGGCATCCGGGTCAACGGCGTCAACCCCGACGGCGTCGTCCGCGGGTCGGGCATCTTCGCGTCCGGCTGGGGCGCCAACCGCGCCGCCGTGTACGGGGTCGAGGAGGAGCGGCTCGGCGAGTTCTACGCCCAGCGGACCCTGCTCAAGCGCGAGGTGCTGCCCGAGCACGTGGCCGCCGCCGTCTTCGCCCTCACCGGCAGCGACCTGACCCACACCACCGGCCTGCACATCCCGGTGGACGCGGGTGTGGCCGCCGCCTTCCTGCGGTGAGCGACTCGGAGCCGCGGGCCCTCGCGCGGTGATTCAGAGCCGCAGGCCCTCTCGCGGTGAGTCGGAGCCGCGGGCTCAGGCGTGGGCGGCCACGAGGCCGGCCACCGCGAGGGCGGCGCCGGCCGCCGTGATCAGGACCCCTCCGGTCACGGCGGCCCGGCGCCCCCTGCGCACCCCCAGCCAGTGCATGACCACGTACGGCAGGAACCCCAGCCCCGCCAGCCCCGTCGCGGGCAGCGTCAGCGCCGCCAGCACCGCCTTCGCGCCCGCGGGCACGGCCCGGTCACCTTCGGGCGTGAGCCGGGCCCGCAGCACGTCGCCCACTTCGGTGCCGGGCGGGGCGGGCACCTCCATCACGGCCTCCCCCGAGTCGGACGTGAACCAGCCCCGGCAGTCGTACCGGCTGCGTGCCTCGGGTCCGACGCCCCCGGGTCCGACGCCCCCGGGTCCGACGCCTCCGGGTCCGAGGTCCTCGCGTCCCAGGTCCTCGCATGAGACGACGCGTAACGTCCCCGGCGTGCCGGACCCGCCCGCGACCAGCCCCAACTCCCCGAGCGCCGACACGGCCGGCACCACGCACAGGCCCGCCCACAGCAGCACGAGGAGCACCCGTCCCCACGGCCCGGGCCCGTTTCCACGTGTGACGGCCGGGTTTTCGGACAAGAACTGGGTCATGGCCTCCATCCTGCCGCCCGCCTCCCGGTTCTCGCCCGCGGGTGACAAGTCTCACGATGCGGTCCTCGGACCCGCCCCAGCTTGCATGTTCATCCTCTAGAGTGCATCATCTTCACCAGTAAGGTCATGAGCTGTGATGCATAATCATGCAGGAGGATGACGGATGAGGGCAGCAGTCGCGGGAGCCAGCGGCTACGCGGGAGGCGAGCTGCTCCGCCTCCTCCTCGGCCATCCCGAGTTCGAGATCGGCGCGCTCACCGCCGCCTCCAGCGCCGGCAGCCCGCTCGGCGCCCACCAGCCCCACCTCGCCCCGCTCGCCGACCGGATCATCCAGGACACCACCGCCGACGCGCTCGCCGGGCACGACGTGGTCTTCCTGGCCCTGCCGCACGGCCACTCGGCCGCCGTCGCCGCCCAGCTCGGCGAGGAGACGATCGTCGTCGACTGCGGCGCCGACCACCGGCTCGCCGACCCGGCCGCCTGGCAGGAGTTCTACGGCGGCGAGCACGCCGGCACCTGGCCCTACGGCCTGCCCGAGCTGCCCGGCCAGCGCGAGGTGCTCAAGACCGCCAGGCGCATCGCCGTCCCCGGCTGCTACCCGACCTCCGTGCTGCTCGCCCTGGCCCCCGCGTACGCCGCCGGGCTCGCCGGGCCCGACGTCGTCGTCGTGGCCGCCAGCGGCACCAGCGGCGCGGGCAAGTCGCTCAAGCCCCACCTGCTCGGCAGCGAGGTCATGGGCGCGGTCAGCGCGTACGGCGTGGGCGGCGTCCACCGGCACACGCCCGAGATGGAGCAGGGCCTGTCGGCCGTCGCCGGCACGCCCGTACGGGTGTCGTTCACCCCCACGCTGGCGCCCATGAGCCGCGGCATCCTGGCCACCTGCACGTCCCCCGCCGCGCCCGGGGTGACCAGGGAGTCGCTGCGCTCGGCGTACGAGGCCGCGCTCAAGGCCGAGCCGTTCGTCCGGCTGCTGCCCGAGGGCACCTGGCCGGCCACCTCCATGACCTACGGCGCCAACACCGCCGCCCTTCAGGTGACGCTCGACGAGCGCGCGGACCGCGTGGTCGCCGTCATCGCCATCGACAACCTCACCAAGGGCACGGCCGGGGGCGCCGTCCAGAGCGTGAACCTCGCCCTCGGCCTGCCGGAAGAGCTCGGCCTCCCCACGACAGGAGTAGCTCCGTGAGAGAGCGCAGCGAACGAACCGATGAGCAAGGGTGCTCCACACTCATGCGGCCAGAACTCATGGGGCCAGAACTCATGGGGCCGGCGAAGGAGGACGCATGAGCGTTACCGCCCCCTTGGGCTTCCGCGCCGCTGGAGTGGCCGCTGGGATCAAGTCCGGCGGCGCCCGTGACCTCGCCCTCGTCGTCAACGACGGCCCCGCCCGCGCCGCCGCGGGCGTCTTCACCGCCAACCGCGTCAAGGCCGCCCCCGTGCTGTGGTCGCAGCAGGTCCTCGCGGGCGGCCGGCTGCGCGCGGTCGTGCTCAACTCCGGCGGCGCGAACGCCTGCACGGGCCCCGAGGGCTTCCAGGACACCCACGCCACCGCCGAGAAGGCCGCCGGGCTGCTCGACGACTCCGCGGGCGAGATCGCGGTCTGCTCCACCGGCCTGATCGGCGAGCGCCTGCCCATGGACGTGCTGCTGTCCGGCGTCGAGACCGCCGCGGGCCAGCTCTCCCGCGACGGCGGCCTGGCCGCCGCCGACGCCATCCGCACCACCGACACCGTCTCCAAGATCTCCTTCAAGCGGGGCTCCGGCTACATGGTCGGCGGCATGGCCAAGGGCGCCGGCATGCTGGCCCCCGCCCTGGCCACGATGCTCTGCGTGATCACCACTGACGCCGAGCTGAGCAGCGAGCAGCTCGACGCCGTGCTGCGCGCGGCCACGTCCAGGACGTTCGACCGGCTCGACACCGACGGCTGCATGTCCACCAACGACACCGTGCTCCTGCTGGCCAGCGGGGCCGCCGGGGTCGTGCCCGACCTGGCCGAGTTCGAGCAGCGGGTCACCGAGGTCTGCGCCGACCTGGCCAGGCAGCTCCTGGTCGACGCCGAGGGCGCCTCCAAGGCCATCGCCATCGAGGTGGTCGGCGCGGCCTCCGAGGACGACGCGGTCAAGGTCGGCCGTTCGGTCGCCCGCTCCAACCTGCTCAAGTGCGCCATCCACGGGGAGGACCCCAACTGGGGCCGCGTCCTGGCCGCCGTCGGCACCACCGACGCGGTGTTCGAGCCCGACCGGCTCAACGTGGCCATCAACGGCATCTGGATCTGCCGGGGCGGGGCCGTCGGCGACGACCGTTCCAAGGTGGACATGCGACCCCGCGACGTGACGATCACCGTCGACCTGTCGGCGGGTCCGCACACCGCGACCGTCCACACCACCGACCTGACGGCCGACTACGTCCACGAGAACTCGGCGTACTCCTCGTGAGGCTCACCACCGCCCAGACCAAGGCGGGGGCGCTCATCGAGGCGCTGCCCTGGCTGACCCGCTTCCACGGCGCGACCGTCGTCATCAAGTACGGCGGCAACGCCATGATCGACGACGCGCTGAAGAGCGGCTTCGCCGAGGACATCGTCTTCCTGCACCACGCGGGCCTGCGCCCGGTCGTCGTGCACGGCGGCGGCCCGCAGATCAGCAGCGCGCTCGACCGGCTCGGCATCGAGTCCACGTTCACCGCCGGGCTGCGGGTGACCACGCCCGAGGCCATGCAGGTTGTCAGGATGGTCCTGACGGGCCAGGTCAACCGCGACATCGTCGGCCTGGTCAACCGGCACGGCCCGTTCGCGGTCGGCATGTCCGGTGAGGACGCCCGCCTGTTCACGGCCGTACGCAAGCACGCCGTCGTGGACGGCGAGCCGGTCGACATCGGACAGGTCGGCGAGATCGTCAAGGTCGACCCCGGCGCGGTCGGCGCGCTCATCGACAACGGCCGCATCCCGATCGTGTCCAGTGTGGCCAGGGGCGACGACGGCGAGATCTACAACGTCAACGCCGACACCGCCGCCGCCGCGCTCGCCGTCGCCCTCGAGGCGCACAAACTGATCGTCCTGACCGACGTCGAGGGCCTGTACGCCAACTGGCCCGACGACTCCGAGGTGATCGACCTGCTCACCGCCGATGAGCTGGCGACACTGATGCCCACACTGTCCAGCGGTATGGTCCCGAAGATGGAGGCGTGCCTGACGGCCGTCAAGGGCGGGGTGCCGCAGGCCCACGTCCTCGACGGCCGGGTGCCCCACTCGCTGCTGCTGGAGATCTTCACCAATGAAGGAATCGGAACGATGGTGATGCCCGGATGAACCTATACGAGAGGTTCGAAAACGCCTTCATGCCCAACTACGGCGTCCCGCCGCTGGCACTGGCACGAGGCGAGGGCACCCGGGTCTGGGACGTCGAGGGCAGGCAATACCTCGACTTCATCGCCGGCATCGCCACCAGCTCGCTCGGCCACGCCCACCCCGCCCTGGTCGAGGCCGTCTCCGCGCAGGTCGCCACGATCGCGCACACCAGCAACCTCTTCCTGCACGAGCCTGAGGTGCTGCTCGCCGAGCGGCTCCTGGCGCTGCTCAACGCCCCCGCCCGCGTCTTCTTCGCCAACTCCGGCACCGAGGCGAACGAGGCCGCCTACAAGCTCGCGCTCAAGTACGGCCGCCGCGAGGGCCGCTCCTACTTCGTGGCCGCCGAGAACGGCTTCCACGGCCGCACCATGGGCGCCCTGTCGCTGACGGGCAAGAAGTCCATCCGCGACCCGTTCGGCCCCTTCCCCGTCGACGTGCGCTTCGTCCCGTACGGCGACGCCGACGCGCTCAAAGAGGCCGTCACCGGCGACTGCATCGCGGTCTTCCTGGAGCCCACGCAGGGCGAGGCCGGCGTCGTCCCGCCGCCCGAGGGCTACTTCGAGGCCGCCCGCGAGATCTGCGACTCCACCGGCGCCCTGCTGGTGGCCGACGAGATCCAGTCGGCCATCGGCCGCACCGGCCACTGGTTCGCCCACCAGGCCGACGGCGTCACCCCCGACCTCCTCACCCTGGCCAAGGGGCTCGGGGGCGGGCTGCCGATCGGGGCCTGCGTCGGGTTCGGCGAGATCGGCACGCTCTTCGACAAGGGCGACCACGGCTCGACGTTCGGCGGCAACCCGGTCTCGTGCGCCGCGGCGCTGGCCGTGCTCGCCAACGTCGACCTCGACCACGTCACCTCGGTCGCCGCGCGGCTGCGTACCGGGCTCGAGTCCGCCGGGCACCCGCTGCTCAAGGGCGTGCGCGGCCGGGGCCTGTGGCTGGCCGCCGTGCTGGCCGAGCCCCGTGCCGCCGAGGTCCAGAAGGCCGCCGCCGAGGCCGGTTTCCTGGTCAACGCCGTGCAGCCCGACGCCGTACGCATCGCGCCGCCCCTGGTCGTGACGGCCGGCGAGGTGGACGCGCTGGTGGCGGCGTTCCCCGCGATCCTGGCGGAGGCGGCCAAGTGAGCGTGCGGCACTTCCTCCGCGACGACGACCTGACCCCGGCCGAGCAGGCGGAGGTCCTCGACCTCGCCGCCGCCATGAAGAAGGACCGGTTCGGCTACCGCCCCTTCGAGGGGCCCCAGAGCGTGGCCGTGCTGTTCGACAAGCCGTCGGCCAGGACCCGCGTCTCCTTCCACACCGGCATCGGCGAGCTGGGCGGCCTGCCGCTCGTCGTCGACAACGTCTCGGTGCTCATGGGCCGCGGCGAGCCGGCCGCCGACCTGGCCAGGGTCCTCGACCGGCAGGTCTCCGCCATCGTCTGGCGCACCACCGGCCAGGAGCTGATCGACGAGATGGCCGCCCACTCCCGGGTGCCCGTCGTCAACGCGCTGACGGACCAGTTCCACCCCTGCCAGATCCTCGCCGACCTGCAGACGGTCAAGGAGAAGCTGGGCCGCACCGCCGGGCTCACGCTCACCTACGTGGGCGACGGCGCCAACAACATGGCCCACTCCTACCTGCTCGGCGGCGCCACCGCGGGCATGCACGTACGCGTCGCCGCGCCCGCCGGCTACCAGCCCGACGCGGTCATCCTCGACCAGGCCGCCGCCATCGCCGCCGGGACGGGCGGCTCGGTGATCGCGCTGTCCGACCCGGCCGCCGCCGCCCAGGGCGCCCACGTGATCGCCACCGACACGTGGGTGTCCATGGGCCAGGACGGCAAGGAGGCGCGGGTCGCCGCGCTCATGCCGTACCAGGTCAACGCGGAGCTGCTCGAACACGCCGCGTCCGACGCGATCGTGCTGCACTGCCTGCCCGCCTACCGCGGCTACGAGATCACCGAAGGCGTGCTCGAAGGCCCGCGCAGCGTGGTCTGGGACCAGGCGGAGAACCGCCTGCACGCCCAGAAGGCGCTGCTCCACTGGCTGGTGAGACGACGATGACGATCCCGATGACCAAGGCCGCGCGGCAGGCGAAGATCACCGAGCTGCTGCAGCGCCAGGCCGTGCGCTCCCAGCCCGAGCTGGCCAAGCTGCTCGCCGAGAGCGGCGTCGAGGCCACCCAGGCCACGCTCTCGCGCGACCTCGACGAGCTGGGCGCGCTCAAGCTGCGCGCCGACGACGGCTCCCTCGTGTACGCGCTGCCCGGCGAGGGCGGCGGCCGGATCCCGGTCACCCGCGTGGGCACCGGCGAGAGCCCGCTCGCCCGGCTGCACCGCGTCGCGGAGGAGCTGCTCGTCTCGGCCGAGGCGTCCGCCAACCTGGTCATCGTCAGGACCCCGCCCGGCGCGGCGCAGTTCCTCGCCTCCGCCATCGACCACGCCGACTGGGAGTCGATCCTCGGCACGGTGGCGGGCGACGACACGGTCCTCGTCATCAGCCGCGACCCCACCGGCGGCCAATCCGTCGCCGACGCCCTGCTGAAGGTGGCCGACAGACGTGCCTAGCACGCGTTCCGCCGCCCTCGCCCGCTAAGATCGCGGCGGTCGGGGACAGCGGACGGGCTGACGTGCACTATGGTCGCGCCGGGGCGCACAGCTCGGGGGTCGCCGGAGTCGTGCCGTCCGAAGCGGGCGCGACCCTCGAAAACGTAAACGGAGGACACAACGGTGAGTGATGGCAAGCCGATGCGGCTGTGGGGCGGACGCTTCGAGAGCGGACCGTCCGACGCGCTGGCCCGGCTGTCGGTGAGCGTGCACTTCGACTGGCGGCTGGTGCCGTACGACCTGGCGGCGTCCAGGGCGCACGCCCGCGTGCTGCACAGGGCGGAGCTGCTGAGCCACGACGAGCTCGAACGCATGATCGGCGCGCTCGACGACCTGGAGCGGGCCTGCAAGGCGGGCGAGTTCCGGCCGACGGTCGCCGACGAGGACGTGCACACCGCCCTGGAGCGCGGCCTGCTCGAACGGCTCGGCTCGCTCGGCGGCAAGCTCCGCGCCGGCCGCTCGCGCAACGACCAGATCGCCACCGACCTGCGGCTCTACCTCCGCGACCACGCCCGCACGATCGTCTCCCGGCTGGTCGAGCTGGAGACCGCGCTCATGGCCCAGGCCGAGCAGCACGCCGAGACGGCCGCGCCCGGCATGACCCACCTGCAGCACGCCCAGCCCGTCTCGTTCGGCCACCAGCTCCTGGCCCACGTGCACGCCTTCGCCCGCGACGTCGACCGCCTGACCGACTGGGACAAGCGCGCCGCGATCTCCCCGCTCGGCTCCGGCGCCCTGGCCGGCTCCTCGCTCCCGCTCGACCCGCAGGCCGTGGCCGACGAGCTGGGCTTCTCGGCGCCCGCGCCCAACTCGATGGACGCCGTCGCCGACCGCGACTTCGCCGCCGAGTTCCTGTTCGACGCGGCCATGATCGGCGTGCACCTGTCGAGGCTGGGCGAGGAGATCGTCCTGTGGGCCTCGCAGGAGTTCCGCTGGATCGAGATGGACGACGCCTACTCCACCGGCTCGTCGATCATGCCGCAGAAGAAGAACCCCGACGTGGCCGAGCTGGCCCGTGGCAAGTCCGGCCGCCTCATCGGCAACCTGATGTCGCTGCTCACCACGCTCAAGGGCCTGCCGCTGACCTACAACCGCGACCTGCAGGAGGACAAGGAGCCGGTGTTCGACGCGGTCGACACGCTCCTGCTCGTGCTGCCCGCGGTGGCCGGTCTGGTCGCCACCATGCGGGTCAACACCGCGCGCCTGGAGTCCTCCGCCCCCGACGGCTACGCGCTCGCCACCGACCTGGCCGAGCTGCTGGTGCGGCGCGGGGTCGCCTTCCGCGACGCGCACGAGGCGGTCGGCCACCTCGTGGTGTGGTGCCAGGTCAACGACAAGGACCTCGGCGACCTCACCGACGACGAGCTGGTCAAGGTCTCGCCGCACCTGACTCCCGACGTACGCGACGTGCTCAGCGTGCCCGGTGCCCTGGCCGCCCGCAAGGCGTACGGCGGCACCGCCCCCGACCGCGTCCGCGACCAGCTCATCGCGCTGCGGGAGGCCGTCGACACGCAGGCGGCATGGGCAGCGGGAAGCTGAGCTCCGCCGCGCTGCCGCGGAGCTTCTTCGACCGGCCGTCGCACGAGGTGGCGCCCGACCTGCTCGGGCGCGTGCTCGTGCACGGCTCCGTCGCCGTGCGCCTGACCGAGGTCGAGGCGTACGGCGGCCCGGGCGAGGACCCGGCGGCGCACACGTACCGGGGCAGGACACCGCGGAACGCGGTCATGTTCGGCCCGCCGGGCCACCTGTACGTCTACTTCACCTACGGCATGCACTTCTGCGCCAACATCGT
This sequence comes from Nonomuraea antimicrobica, assembly GCF_039536965.1. Lineage (NCBI taxonomy): Bacteria > Bacillati > Actinomycetota > Actinomycetes > Streptosporangiales > Streptosporangiaceae > Nonomuraea > Nonomuraea antimicrobica. Next base: position 19,107 of record NZ_BAAAZP010000021.1, read on the forward strand.
GTGCCTGTCCGACGGCTTCGGCTCGGCCGTGCTGCTGCGTGCGGGCGAGGTGGTGGAGGGCGTGCCCGAGGCCCGCTCGCGCCGCTCGTCGGGCAACCGGGTCACCGACCGCGACCTCGCCCGCGGGCCCGCCAGGCTGGCCGTGTCACTCGGGCTGCTGCGCGAGCACAACGGCCTCGACGCCATCCTCGAAGGCTCGCCCGCCGGACGCCCCCACCAGTCGGCCACCATGCTGGAGGGCCTGGCCGTCGAGCCGGCCGCGATCAGGTCAGGGCCGCGCACCGGCGTGTCGACGGCCAAGGAGACCCCGTGGCGGTTCTGGATCGACGGCGAGCCCACCGTCTCCCCGTATCGCGCTCACGTGCCCCGGCGGCGCAGCACGGCGGCCACCTCCGTGGGAGAGGTGCCCAGGTCGTGAGCGCTGAAGAGGTGCAGGTGGTCGCCGGTGTCGATCTCCAGCATCTCGCTGCGCCGGCCCCACCGCCTGCGTACGTCCACATTGATGTCCCAGATCGACTCCCACGGCACGTGCCGGCTGCCCGCGAACCCGTGCACCACCGTGATGCCGCTCTCGTCGGCCGCCAGCCGCACCGGCACCAGCACGTCACGCAGCCCCATCGCGCCGACCAGCACGGCCGCGGGCACCGCCAGGATCACGCCCCGATAGTCATCGTCGAACCACCAGTAGACGCCGAGACCGGCGCACACCAGAGCCCCTAAGATCTTGAAAACGGCAAGCTCGCGACGGACCCTCCACATGGACACCCAGCGTATCCAAGTGGCGCGCATCCGCACCGATCGGGCAGGCTGAAGGCATCCGCATCCGACCCCAGGAAAGCCAGATACCGTGACCGACATCCTCGACGACCTCGCATGGCGGGGCCTGATCGCACAGTCCACCGACCTCGACGCCCTGCGCGCGTCCATGGCAAAGGAACCGATCACGGTCTATTCCGGCTTCGACCCCACGGCGCCGTCGCTGCACATCGGCCACTTCGTGCCGCTGCTCACGCTGCGCCGCCTCCAACTCGCCGGACACCGGCCGATCGGCCTGGTCGGCGGCGCCACCGGCCTCATCGGTGACCCGAGCGGCCGCAACACCGAGCGCTCACTCAACTCCACCGAGATCGTCGCCGAGTGGGTCGATCGCCTGCGCGGCCAGGTCGGCAAGTTCCTCGACTTCGACGCCCAGCCCAACCCCGCCCTTCTGGTCAGCAACCTCGACTGGACCGGCGAGCTGAGCGCCATCGACTTCCTGCGCGACGTCGGCAAGCACTTCCCGGTCAACCGCATGCTGGCCAGGGAGTCGGTCTCCGCGCGCCTGGCGGGGGAGGGGCTCAGCTACACCGAGTTCAGCTACCAGATCCTGCAGTCGTACGACTACCTCGAGCTCTTCCGCCGCTACAACTGCACGCTGCAGATCGGCGGCAGCGACCAGTGGGGCAACATCACCGCGGGCGCCGACCTCATCCGCCGCGTCGAGGGCGGGCACGTCCACGTGCTCACCCAGCCGCTCATCACCAAGGCCGACGGCACCAAGTTCGGCAAGACTGCCGGTGGCGCGCTCTGGCTCGACCCCGAGATGACCTCCCCGTACGCCTTCTACCAGTACTTCCTCAACTCCGACGACCGCGACGTGATCCACTACCTGAAGGTGTTCACGTTCAGGAGCCGCGAGGAGATCGAGGAGCTGGAGAAGGCGGTCGCCGAGCGGCCCTTCGCCCGCGAGGCCCAGCGCACGCTGGCCGAAGACCTCACCGAGCTGCTGCACGGCCGGCCGGAGCTCGACGCGGTCGTGGCCGCCTCCAAGGCCCTGTTCGGGCAGGGCGAGCTGGCGGAGCTGCCGGCCGCCACCCTGCGGGCCGCGCTGGCCGAGGTGCCCAAGGCCGAGGTGCCCGCGCTGGGCGCCGCCTACGTGGACCTGCTGGCGGACAGCGGCGTGGTCGAGTCCAAGTCCGCGGCCAGGCGGGCGGTGAAGGAGGGCGGGGCGTACCTCAACAACCGCAAGATCACCGACGAGTCCTACGTGCCCACCGCCGACGACCTGCTGGCCGGGCGGTTCATGGTGCTGCGGCGCGGCAAGAAGTCGATCGGCGGCGTGGTGGTCGGCTGACCGTTCTCGCGTGAGCGGGCGGGCCCTCGGATCTCCGGGACCCGCCCCGTTTCTTTTCGGTACGGGTGACTTTCGGTATGGGTGACGCCGGTCGCGTTCACCGACGCGTGAACAAGGCCACCGTCAACCCCGGCAGATCGCCCGAATGCCGGGCCGAACTCAGCTCGAACCCGGCCCGCTCGACCTCCCCGACCCTCGGGACACCGTCACCCTCCAGCCCCGACTGCTTCGTCCCCCGCCACACGACCCAGACCCGCTCGCGTCCCTCCAGGGCCGCCGAGAGGTCGGAGCGCTCCGGGTAACCGAACCCGTCCGCGTCGGGCGAGTCGCCGGACCGGAGCACGTCGACCGGCATCAGGGAGTCGGCGTAGTAGTCGAAGCCGGTACGCAACTGGCTCTGGCCGTAGACGATCCCGTCGTCCGGCTCGGCCTTGACCACGCGCAGCGCCCACGGGATGTTCTCGAACCGCCCGTTCTCCTCCCGTACCTCCACGTGGTCGGGGAAGGCCAGCACGCACCCGAGCGCCACGGCCACGATCCCGGCCGCCGTCTGGAGGCGGGGCAGGCAGGCCACCGCCAGCCCTGCCAGCAGCGCCAGCGCCGGGGCGGTCACGAAGAGGTAGCGGTCGACGTACACCGGGGTCACCAGCAGCGAGACCGCGAGCAGCAGCACCGGCGGCAGCACCAGCCACCCGGCCAGCACGAACGCCCACACCCGCGCCGGGTCACGCCGGTGGGCCCGCCACAACAGCACCGCCCCGGCCAGCGCCATCGCGAACAGCGCCACCCCGAGCGTGGTCGTCCCCGCCGCCATCTTGGGGAACTTCAGCCACACCTCCGGCCCTCGCTGCGGGATCCAACTGATGGCATGCCGCTCCCCGAACCCGATCAGCCCCAGGACGACGGCCGGAACGGACCCGGCGGCCAGCGCGGCCACCATCCGGCCGGCCACCGCGCGCCGCATCAGCAGAAGCTGGGCGGGCAGCACCAGCACCGCGAACAGATGGGTGGAGCACACCAGCGCCACCGCCACGCCGTACACCACCCAGCGCCGCCCCACCGGCCGCTTGATCGCCCGGTGCAGGGCCCAGAACGCGAACACCACCGCTGCGGCGGCGAACGCGTACGACCTGGCGAAGGCCCCGTAGTAGGACACCGACGGCAGGATCGCGAAGACTCCGGCGGCGATCACGCCCGCCCGCGTGCTGTGCAACCGCCTGCCCAGCTCGACCAGCAGCCAGGCCGCCACCCCGATCGCGACCGCCGAGGGCAGCCGCAGCCACAGCTCCGCCGTGCCCGCCATCCCCCAGAAGTGCATGAACAGGTAGTAGGGGAGAAAGTGACCGTCGATGTGCCGCGCCAGCTCGAACATGCCGGAGAGCGAACGGGAGGCGGCGCTGATCGTGGCCAGTTCGTCGCCGTTCAGGGTGCTGGCACCCGTCCCCGAGAACGCGGCCAGTGCGGCGAGCCCGCCCATCACCCAAGGGGGCGCCGCGCGGCGGCGGGTGGGCGGAGCTGTCGGAGGAGCGAGTGTGGCGGCAGTGGTCACCGGGGCAGGATACGCGGCGTGGGGACGCGGGTATGGAGGATGCGCTCACGTTGCAGGGGGTTTGTGACTCTCGGACGGTCCTGCCGGGAACAGGGGCTCTCTTGGCGGGCCGTACGTGTCGGCTTCATAACGATCCCGCCCGCTCCCGGCCACGGGAACCGACCCGAAACCCCGACACCACAAGGCTTCCCGAGCCGAACAGACCATGAGGGTCGGCCGTCGCCGGCGCGAGGGTTTCTTGATCGAGCACCCCGCCCGTCCGGGGCGGCACCCACAAGAGGACCCGCACCTTCGGAACCTCGGGACCCGGAGCAGCACCCGCCCGCCGCACGGGGGAACCGACCGCCGAACACCCACCCCCACGGCACCGCCCACAACTCGTCGGGGAGACCCGCCCACCTGCCCACCAAGGAGCAGCAGGCCAGCTGACCTGCTCCTCCGTGCCTGCGCCGCCCCAGGAAGCCCTCCACCCGGCGGTTGGGCGGGGGTGACTGCGGTTCGATGGCCAGGAGCACCGAGACCCTCGACATCGGCGGTGTTCGGGACGGCGCCCCAACCGCATGGCGGCGGCTCGCAGCCGCCGCTCGCCCTCGCCGTGAGTTTCGAGAGGAGTTCGAGAGGAGGACGTCGAAGCGACGTGGCGGCGGCATCGTCGGGCCACCTCGCCCAACGGAACTCGCGAGCCGGGTCGTGTCGAGCGTCCGAGAGAAGTTCGAATATTGCCGGGCGAGGCGATTTGACGTGTCGGGGATCGCGACCTAATCTTTCACTTCGCCCCGGGAGTGAGCCGGACGCCGATCAGGCGGACGGGCCCCAAGGGCAAACTCCTTGAAGTACGAGCCAGTCGGCTGAGCCGCTTCGGTGTGCTCCAGCACGGCCCGTCTTCTGGCACACCGAGAACTCCGAAATATTCGGTTGATTCGACGTGATCCGGATGACACGGTAAGTTGCGAGGGCCGCTCCGGATTCGGAGCACCGCAATCTTGGACGGTCTGAACGCCTCCGAGCAAATCGCAAGATTTGACACGGAGATCGACGATCTGCTAAACTAGCGGAAGACGAGATAGTGCCCTCGGGCTGGATCTACTGAAAGTGGATCTCGACCGGGTGTTCGCATCCGCTTCTTGAGAACTCAACAGTGTGTCAAAAAGCCAGTGCATGATGCACAACCCCGTCTATTT
>NZ_BAAAZP010000022.1:0-144187 GCF_039536965.1 Nonomuraea antimicrobica
CCGACGGCTGGGCGCGGTCGGGGTTCGCGGTGGTGCCGGTGCCGAGCACGCGGCGCAGCGCGCGGCAGCGGGGGCACGACCCCGTGGGGCTGCTGGCGGCACTGGTGTCCGGGCGGCTGCGGGCCGCCGGGCTGGCGGCGGAGGTGTGGACGGGGCTGGGGCAGTCGAGGCGGGTGGCCGACCAGGCGGGCCTGAGCCGCTCTGAGCGGTGCGCCAACCTCGCCGGGTCACTCCAGGTCGCCCGCGCGGCGAAAGGGCCTCCAGAGGGCTGTGCGCTGCTGGTGGACGACATCGTCACGACCGGCTCGACCCTCGCGGAGGCCGCCAGAGCGCTGCGCTCGGCCGGGGTGCGGGTGCCGCTGGCGGTGACCGCGGGCGCGACACGCCGAAGATCTTGAAAGTCATTACGGTGACGGTAGGTAAGGAAGATCCACATCGTGATACTCACCCGGGGGTCACATGTCACTTCCCTTGTGGCGGCGGCCTGGCTGCTCAGCGTACGGAGGTCCGGCACGCATATGGGTTGCCGATTGGTTAAACAGGGCATGGGAAGGCGCTTACCAACCCTGGGGAAATCACGGAAAGTGATCCTTTGGTCGGTCCCTCGGCTGACATTCGCCCTGGATGCGGATAGCGTTCTGACATGGCACCCGTTCGGGTCCGTGGTTGCGCAGGGTCGGTGTCCCCGGCTCTGCTAGCCGATGCCAGCCGCAGGCAAAACGGTCCACGTAAGGCGACTCTTTGTCGACCGATCACGGTGCGGCTTAGGGGTAAGTCCTGCCTTCCCGGGGGTCCGGATGTCCCCCGTCAGGAGAGAAGGGCAGTAGTGGCGACAGAGCTGCGAAACCCTCAGCAGGCGGATGTGGGGTCGAAGACCAGGTCGGCCGGGCGGGTGCCAGTCAAATTCCCGGTGACGCGGTGTCGGAAGAGGGTAACGGTGGCAGAAAGGCAGACAGAAGACCCCGTCCGACGCGCACGTCGTCGGGCGCTCTTGCTCAGTCGTTAGACCGAAGGGGGGCTGTTGCATGGACATCATCGTCAAGGGCCGGCACACAGGAGTGAGTGATCGGTTCCGAGACCAAGTGACGACCAAGCTGGCCAGGATCGAACGTCTGGACAACAAACTCATCCGAGTCGACGTGGAGGTGTCGAAAGAACGTAACCCGCGCCTCGCCGACCAGCGCGAGCGCGTCGAGCTCACCATTCACTCGCGAGGGCCGGCCATCCGCGCCGAGGCCTCGGCCGACGACCGATTCGCAGCCCTCGATCTCGCCCTCGACAAGCTGGAAGGCCGCCTCAGGCGGCTGGCGGACCGGCGCAAGGTCCATCACGGCAACCATGCCCCGCCCTCCGTGGCAGAGATCACCGCGACGCTGTCCGAGCCCGCCGATCTGGCGCCCCTCACGCAGACCTCCGTCCCCAAGCAGGCCGAACCCGACGAGGACGAGCTGCGGCAGAAGAGCGACCAGCTCTACGACGACATCGTCCCGATCGAGATGGACGGCGAAGGGCCGCTCATCGTGCGGGAGAAGTTCCACCGAGCCGAACCCATGACCATCGATCAGGCTCTGCTCGAGATGGAGCTGGTCGGGCACGACTTCTATCTGTTCCGTGACAAGGAGAGCGGCCAGCCGTGCGTCGTCTACAACAGACGCGGCTACAACTACGGCGTGCTACGGCTCGTAGAGCCCTGATCGCGCGCTAAAAGATCTTCTCGACCACCCGAGAACCGCGGGTACATGCCATCATGGCGGTTCGACGGCTCTGGCCCCCCGACGAGGAGGAGACGTGAGCGAGCTCAGTCAGGCGCAGGTGAGCGAGCGAAACGAGGGAAAGTCAGGCGCGAGGCGGATCGAGGAGGCCTCGTGACCGAGTCCGGCGAGGCCCGCCCGGAGGCGAGCGAGCCGATCCGTGTGATGATCGTCGACGATCACGAGCTGATCAGACGGAGCCTGGCGCTGGCGCTGGCTGCCGAGCCCGACATCGAGGTGGTAGGCGAGGCGAGCGACGGGCAGGAGGCGGTCGAACTGGCCGATCGCCTCATGCCCGACGTCGCGCTCATGGACGTGCGCATGCCCCGGCAGGACGGCATCGAGGCGACGAAGGGCATCAAGGCCTCGGTCCCGAGCACCCGCATCATCATGCTGACGGTGAGCGACGAGGAAGAAGACCTCTTCGAGGCCATCAAGGCGGGAGCCACCGGCTACCTGCTCAAGGACGTCCAGATCAACGACGTCCCCGCCGCGGTGCGCGGCGTGCACGAAGGCCAGTCGTTAATCAACCCGGCGATGGCGGCCAAGCTCATCAGCGAGTTCGCCAACATGAGCCGCAAGGAGGCCGAGCGTCCGCCCCAGCTTCCCGTCCCCCGTCTGACGGACCGGGAGATGGAGGTGCTGCGTCTGGTGGCCAAGGGCATGAACAACCGGGAGATCGCCAAGCAGCTCTTCATCTCCGAGAACACGGTGAAGAACCACGTGCGCAACATCCTCGACAAGCTCCAGCTCCATTCGAGGATGGAAGCCGTGGTGTACGCGGTGCGCGAGCGCATGCTCGAAATCACCTGACCCGCCCCCGATCCACTGGCCCGCCCCTGACCCGCCCCCGATCTACCGGCCCGCCCCTGACCCGCTCTCGCTGCTCCACCGGCCCGCCCCTGGTCTGGCATCCGCCGTGGCGTCCGGGTCGATGCGGAGTCGCCCAGACCGGGCGTTCGATGCGGAGTCGCCCGGACCGGGCGTGCCTGGTCGAGTCGCCCAGGGCGGGGGTGCGACTCGGGGTCGCTCAGCTCGCGGGGCGCGCCGGGTGAGACCGGGTGAGACCGTGGCGGCGGGCGGCTCAGGGGGTGTCGGGGCGGCGCGCGTTCAGGATCGGGAGCAGCTCGGGCGGGTCGGCGCGCTCGACGCGTACGGCGTCGCAGCCCACCCACTCGGCCGCCGACCACAGCGCATCGCGCAGCGCGTCGGCCCACTTGGCGGCCGACAGCCCCGGCTCCAGGCTGAGCTGCCTGGCCACCAGCGTCGAGCCCTCGCGCGCCGGGTCGACCCGCCCGATGAGCTGACCCCCGGCCAGCACCGGCATCGTGAAGTAGCCGTGCACGCGCTTGTGCTTGGGCACGTAGAGCTCAAGGGTGTACTTGAAGCCGAACACCCGCTCGGTGCGCCCCCGGTGCCAGATGAGCGAGTCGAACGGCGACACCAGTGTGGTGCGGTGGCGGCCGCGCGGCTCGGATGCCAGGGCGGCGGGGTCGGCCCACGCGCTGGCCGCCTCGCCCCTCTTGCGGGGCCAGCCGGAGACGGTCACGGGCGCCAGCCCCGCCGCGCCGCTGAGCAGGACCTCGTCGAGGATCTCCGCGTAGCGGCCCTTGAGCCGCAGGAAGTCGAGCAGGTCGGTGCGGCTGGCCACGCCGAGGGACCGCCCGGCGATCGAGGCCAGGCGCGTGACGCACTCCTCGTCGGACGGCTCCTCGCCCAGCAGACCGGCCGGGACCGCGCGCTCGGCCAGGTCGTAGACGCGCCGCCAGCCGACCCGGCGGCTGCACACCAGCTCACCGATGTCGAGCAGCCACTCCAGCCCGATCTTGGAGTCGGACCAGTCCCACCACGGGCCGCCGTTCTTGGCGCCGCCCACGTCGGAGGTGGTCAGCGGGCCCGACTCGCGGACCTGGTCGAGCAGCTTCTCCACGCCGTCGGGCACCTCGTGCCACCGGTGGCGCCGGTCGCGGAACGCCCGGCGGCGGAACGCGTAGAGCGGCCAGTGCTCGATCGGCAGGATGCAGGCGGCGTGGCACCAGTATTCGAAGCTCTTGGCCGGGTTGTGCCAGTAGGCGCGCTCGACCTGGGGACGGCCAACCGCGCCGAGGCGAGCGTAGGCGACCAGCTCGTGCGAGCGGGCCAGGACCGAGATCGTGTCGAGCTGCACGGCGCCCAGCCTGCGCAACATGGCGTGCGCTCCGCCCTTGCGCGAGTCGGCGCCGATCAGGCCCTGCGAGCGCAGGATGATCCGGCGCGCCTCGTCGGGGGTCAGGTGGGTCGCGACGGTCATGTCTGCGAATGCGTACGGCGATGCATGCGAGCAATCTAGCGGCGGCCACCGACAGAATCGCCCGCCCGCCGAACGGCTCCGGGAAATCCGCGACACTCGGGAGACACGACATGACACGACATGCGAGAGAGACATGCGAGAGACACGACACGCGGGAGAATCGCGACAACCGTCACCGGCGCAACCCGAGCCACAATGCGATGGGCAAGATCAATAAGCGCGAGAGATCAATTGCGACGCGCGGGACCGTAACGTCACGACACGCGCGGGATCCGCGACGAGGTCACGCGGGATCGATGCGGGATCAGCATGGAAACGGCATGGATACGGCATGGAAACGGCGGGTCACCCAGGGGTGGGCGCCCGCCGGTGGAGCGTGTTTCAGCGGTGATCCTCAGCGTGCATGCCCACGCGGGGAGCGTCGATCACGACGTCGGTGAAGATGTCGAAGACGAGGGCGAGGATGCCGCCGACGACGAACACCCCGGTGCCGATCCACACGAGCGTCCAGTTGTCGGCCGTCAACCCGAAGCCGGCCACGACGGTTCCCACCAGCATCACCGTCACCGCGAGCCACGAGGACGGACGCCCGCCGTGGCTGCCGAGATTCTCCGTATGCTCCGACTTCTTCCCCTCAACCATGACTAATCCTTCCTTTGCCGGATATCCCGCATTTGGTGCGAGCCGGCTCTCAACCGGCATACCCTCTGCCTTGACCCATTCTCCCAGACAGGTTCGGCGCCCTCGTCGTCACGGTGGCTGTGTCTGGTTGCGGAACCGCCTACGATGGCTACGGGGAAGTTTGTCTCGGCCTCTCCTCCTGGCGGCGCCGCCGGGGTAGACCTGCGAGGAGCTTTACATAAAGTGGCAGCCATTCTCGACAAGATCCTACGTGCCGGCGAAGGCAAGATCCTGCGCAAGCTCAAGCGGATCGCAGACCAGGTCAACTCCATCGAGGACGACTTCACGAGCCTGTCCGACGCGGAGTTGCGTGCGCTGACGGACGAATTCAAGCAGCGCCATGCTGACGGCGAAACCCTCGACGATCTGCTTCCCGAGGCGTTCGCGGCCGTGCGCGAGGCGTCCCGCCGCGTGCTCGGCCAGCGGCCCTACGACGTGCAGATCATGGGCGGCGCCAACCTCCACCTGGGCAACATCTCGGAGATGAAGACCGGTGAGGGCAAGACGCTGACCTGCACGCTGCCGTCCTACCTCAACGCGATCGCCGGCAAGGGCGTGCACGTCGTCACCGTCAACGACTACCTCGCCAAGCGCGACGCCGAGACCATGGGGCGCATCCACCGCTTCCTCGGCATGGAGGTCGGCTGCATCGTCGCCGGCCAGCAGCCCGACGAGCGCGCCAAGCAATACCAGGCCGACATCACCTACGGCACCAACAACGAGTTCGGCTTCGACTACCTGCGCGACAACATGGCCTGGTCGCTCGAGGAGTGCGTGCAGCGCGGCCACTTCTTCGCGATCGTCGACGAGGTCGACTCGATCCTCATCGACGAGGCCCGCACGCCGCTGATCATCTCCGGCCCCGGCGAGCAGTCGGGCAAGTGGTACACCGAGTTCGCCAAGATCGTGCCCCGCCTGCGCAGGGGCGTCGAGGCGAAGAACCCGGGCGAGGAGAGCACCGGCGACTACATCGTCGACGAGAAGAAGCGCACGGTCGGCATCCTGGAGTCGGGCGTCGAGAAGGTCGAGGACTGGCTCGGCATCGACAACCTGTACAAGCCGGAGCACACCCACCTCGTGGGCTTCCTGAACAACGCGCTCAAGGCGAAAGAGCTGTTCAAGAAGGACAAAGACTACATCGTCGCCGACGGCGAGGTCCTGATCGTCGACGAGTTCACCGGCCGCATCCTGCACGGCCGCCGCTACAACGAGGGCATGCACCAGGCCATCGAGGCCAAGGAGAGCGTGAAGATCAAGGACGAGAACCAAACCCTCGCCACGGTCACCCTCCAGAACTACTTCCGCCTCTACGGCAAGCTGTCCGGGATGACCGGCACGGCGGTGACCGAGGCCAACGAGTTCAACAAGACGTACAAGCTCAACGTGGTCCCGATCCCGACCAACCGGCCGATGATCCGCAAAGACCAGGCCGACGTGGTCTACAAGACCGAGGACGCCAAGTTCGACGCGGTGGTCGAGGACATCAAGGAGCGCTACGAGGCCGGGCAGCCGGTGCTCGTCGGCACCACCTCGGTGGCCAAGTCCGAGCGGCTGTCCAAGGCGCTCAAGCGGCGCGGCGTGCCGCACGAGGTGCTCAACGCGAAGAACCACGAGCGTGAGGCGTCGATCATCGCCGAGGCGGGCCGCAAGGGCGCCGTCACCGTCGCCACCAACATGGCCGGTCGAGGCACCGACATCATGCTCGGCGGCAACTCCGAGTTCCGCGCCGACCAGGAGCTGCGCCAGCGCGGCCTCGACCCGGTCGAGACCCCGGAGGAATACGAGAAGGCCTACCCCGAGGCGCTGGAGAAGGCCAGGGCGGCGGCCAAGGCCGAGCACGACGAGGTCACCACGCTCGGCGGCCTCTACGTCCTGGGCACCGAGCGGCACGAGTCGCGCCGCATCGACAACCAGTTGCGCGGTCGTTCCGGCCGTCAGGGCGACCCCGGCGAGTCGCGCTTCTACCTGTCGCTCGGCGACGACCTGATGCGCCTGTTCAACTCGGCCAGGGTCGAGATGATCATGACGCGGCTCAACATCCCCGACGACCAGCCGATCGAGTCCGGCATCGTCTCCAAGGCCATCGCCTCCGCCCAGCACCAGGTCGAGCAGCAGAACTTCGAGATCCGCAAGGAAGTTCTGAAGTACGACGAGGTGATGAACCGCCAGCGCAAGGTCATCTACGCCGAGCGCCTGCGCGTCCTGGAGGGCGCCGACCTGCACGAGCAGGTGCGCGGCTTCGTCGGCGAGGTGATCGGCGGCTACGTCCAGGGCGCCACGTCCGAGGGCTTCGCCGAGGAGTGGGACCTCGACAAGCTGTGGAAGGCGTTCGGCGAGCTCTACCCGGTGTCGGTCAGGATCGAAGACCTCATCGAGGAGGCCGGCAACCGCGAGGAGCTGACCGCCGAGCTGATCAGCGAGAAGGTCAAGGCCGACGCGCTGGCCGCGTACGACCGGCGCGAGGCGGAGTTCGGCCCGGAGACCATGCGCGACCTGGAGCGCCGGGTGATCCTCTCGGTGCTCGACCGCAAGTGGCGCGAGCACCTCTACGAGATGGACTACCTGCGCGAGGGCATCGGCATGCGGGCCTACGCGCAGAAGGACCCGCAGATCGAGTACCAGCGCGAGGGCTTCGAGATGTTCGCCGGGATGCTCGAGGGCATCAAGGAGGACTCCGTCGGCTTCCTGTTCAACCTCGAGGTCGAGGTGCAGGAAAACCCGATCGTCGAGGAGGAGGACGCGGCCATCGCGGAGACCCGCTCGATCATCGCGCGCGGGCTGCGCGGGCCGGAGCGGCCGACCGAGCTCGAATACTCGGCGCCCGGTGAGCAGGGCGAGGTCGAGCACACCCGGGTGCGTACGACCCCGGCGGAGCGGGCGGCGTACGGGAACGTGGAGCGCAACGCGCCTTGCCCGTGTGGGTCGGGCAAGAAGTACAAGCGCTGCCACGGAGACCCGAAGAACGCGGCCTGACGCCCTTCTCGGTTCTTGCCGAAGACCCCCGCTTTCCCCCTTTCCCGGGGAGGTGGGGGTCTTTCTTTGCCGCCGGATCCCGCCGGTCACGCCGTTTCGAAATCGGTGCACAGCCATTGCACGCCGCGGCGTTCCAGGCGTACGGCTAGGACGTGGTCGCGGTCGCCGCAATGGACCAGGGCGCACATTTCTATGACGCCGTCGCGGGGCTCCTTTATGTGGACGCCGCCCGCGAACGGCGGCCGGCTGGCGTGGATCATCCGGCCCGCGCGTACGAGGTCGCGGTAGGCGCGGTCGGTGAGCCGGTCGGCCACGGTCTCGGGCGGACGGCGCCCCGCCAGCACCTCCGCCAGGGCCTGGACGAGGTGGCGCAGCTTGCGCTCGTCGGGCAGGGCGCCCGCCGGGCCCCACACGAGGGAGCCCGGGGCCAGGGCCAGGGCGCCGTGGGTGCGCGGGCTCTCCGCCGCCGCCCGGATCTCGGGGTGGGGAGGCTCGGGGGCGGGGGTAACGTCGACGCGGGGTGCTCGGGGCACGTCGAATCTCCAATTCGAGGGTGGAAAAAAGAATCGCTATAAGGAGTTTTCGGTCTGGCGTAGAAATACAAAGCGCGCCAACTTCTTGACCGTGGGCCGGGGTTTGCCCGTTTATGCGGCGGGGTTTGACCGAAGTTGGATGGGGTTCGGGGATGTTATGGGCGCGGTCAGGAGGCTTACGGGCTGTCCCAAACCTTGGGGGACAGGCGGTCATCAGCTTTGGGTAACGCCGCTTTCCTGATCGGCGGGTCAGGCCGGGGCCGGGCGCGTGGTCAGGTTTCGCCCGAGTCGACGTCGGGCTCCGGTTCGCGGCCGGGCGTCATGATGTCGAGCCTGCGGATCAGGAACGTGAACACGACGTAGTAGACCACTCCGTAGATCACGCCCAGGATCAGGATGCCGGGCAGGTTCTGGGTGTTGGACTTGCTGGCGTTCAGGAGCAGGTCGAGCAGCCCTGCGGAGAAGCCGAAGCCGAGCTGGCCGCCGATCAGCGTGGTCAGGGCCATCGCCAGGCCCGTCAGCAGCGCGTGCACCACCAGCAGCAGCGGCGCCACGAAGATGAAGGCGAACTCGATCGGCTCGGTCACCCCCGTGACGAACGACGCCAGCGCCGCCGACAGCATGATGCCGCCCACGGTCGCGCGCCGGGGCTTGGGCACCGCCCGCCACATGGCCAGCGCGGCGGCCGGCAGGGCGAACATCATGATCGGGAAGAACCCGGCCATGAACTGGCCGGCGTGCGGGGCGCCGCCGAAGTAGCAGTTCCAGTCGCCGCCCAGCACCCGGCCGCCGACCTCGCACTGCGGCACCACGTACCAGACCACGGAGTTGGCGAAGTGGTGCAGGCCGAGCGGGATGAGCAGGCGGTTGATCACGCCGTAGATGCCGGTGCCGATCGGGCCGAGGGCGGCCAGGGCCTCGCCGGCGTGCCGGATCCACTCGCCGATCACCGGCCAGAGCCAGCCGAACGCCACGCCGATGAGCAGGGCCACGATGGAGGTGATGATGGGGACGAAACGCCGTCCGCCGAAGAACGCCAGCCACGACGGCAGCTTGATCCGGTAGAACCGCTGCCACAGGAGCGCGGTGACCAGACCGATGACGATGCCGCCGAGGACCTTGGTGGGGTTCTGCATCCCGTAGTTGATGATCTCTTTGACGCCCTCGGTCTGCTGTTCCTTGATGACGATGGTGTCCCTGATGTTCGAGCCGAAGAACATCACCTTCGTCACCCGGTCGAAGACCAGGTAGCCGACGACGGCGGCCAGCGCCGTGGAGCCGTCGGACTTGCGGGCGAAGCCGATGGCCACGCCCACGGCGAACAGCATCGGCAGGTTCTCGAACAACGCGGCCCCGGCGGCGGCCATCACCTCGGCCACCTGGTTCATCCAGGCCATCCCGGCCACGTCCGCGAGTCCGCCCGGCGCCGCGCCGTTCGAGCCGAGCATGTCCGGCTGGCCGAAGCGCAGCAGCAGGGCGGCCGCCGGCAGAGCGGCGATGGGCAGCATCAGGGAGCGGCCCAGCCGCTGGAGCACGGACATCACACGAGCGAGCGGCGAAGGGCGGGCGGCGGCGGTCTCGTTCACCGGGCGTTCCTCCGGGGCGTGTTGGTGCCGGGGCGTGCTGCTGGCGGGGTTCCTTCGAGGCGTGTCGGTGCCAGGGGATGGGCCGCTGGGGACCTCTGAGAGAGTCTGCCGTCCTGAAGGGGCCCGCAGGAGGCCGGGTCAGCCTCGTCTGGCGGGCATTTCGAGGAGCGTGCGGAGCTGGTAGCGGTCGGCGCGGTAGGTGGACACGCCCAGCTCTGCACAGACCCCGCCGGAGAAGGACCTGCGCTGCAACAGCAGCACGGCCCCGCCGCGAGGCAGCTTCAGCAGATCGGCGTCGCTGGGGTCGGCCAGGCCGCCGTCGATGGTCAGCTCGCCGGCGTCCATGACGAGCCCGTAGCGGCTCTCCAGCAGCTCGTACAGTGATTTTTCCGACAAATCATAGTCGGCCAGGTCCGGGGCGAGCTTGACCGGGATGTGGGCCCGTTCGATGGACAGCGGCTCGCCGTCGGCCGTGCGCAGCCGTTCGATGAAGTGCACCTCCTCGCCCGGCTGGATCCCCAGCTCCTTGGCCAGGTGGGCGCTGGCGCGCACGATCCGGCGGTCGAGGTCGCGCGAGCCCGGGATCATGCCGCGGGCCCGCATGTCGTCGGTGAACGACGTGAGCTGCAGGGCCAGCTCGATCTTGGGCCGGGCGACGAACGTCCCCTTGCCCGGTACGCGGTGCAGGCGGCCCTCGGACACGAGGTGGTCCACGGCCTGCCGTACGGTCATCCTGGACAGGCCGAAGCGCTGGCACAGCTCGCGCTCGGACGGGATGGCCGCCCCGATGCTGAGCTCGTCGCTGTCGATGAGGTCCAGCAGGATCTCGCGAAGCTGGAAGTATTTGGGCACCGGGCTGTCCGGATCGATGTGCGCCACGGATCCTCCCCTCGTCTCTACCTGGGCAATGAGTTATGGTTCGTACTGGTCTAGTCCGGACTAGACCACATGGCGTGAAAGACGGTCAAGTCCGAGCCCGGATTGAGTGAAGAGATGAGCCCAAGATGACCACGAAGATGCGCAGCGAGATCGCCGAGCAGCCGACCGCGTTGCGGGCCACGCTGGACTCCCTGCTCCCACAGGTCGGCGAGATCAGGGCGATCGGCGAGCAGACTCGCCAACTGCTGTTCATCGCCCGCGGCACCTCCGACAACGCAGCAGTGTACGGGCGTTACCTGGTCGAATCGCACGCCGGACGGCTGGCGGCACTGGCCGCGCCCTCGATCGCGACGACGTACAAGCGCCGTCTCGACCTTGACGGAGTGCTCGCCGTGGCCATCTCGCAGTCGGGCCGGACCGAGGAGATCGTCGAGACGCTCGCCTGGGCGAAGGACTGCGGGGCCAGGACCGTCGGCATCACCAACGGCGGCCCGGACAGCCCGCTGGCGCAGGCGGCCGACGTCGCCCTGTGCACGGTGGCGGGCGAGGAGAAGGCCGTCCCGGCGACGAAGACGTACACGACGCAGCTCGCCGCGCTGGCGGTGCTCGCGATCGGGCTGGGCGCGGACGTGGACGTGGCCGAGCTGCAGCGGGTGCCCGAGGCAGTGGAGAAGCTGATCGCGGAGCCGGGAGACCTGGAGGCCGTGGTCGAGGGGCTGCTCGACAAGCCGGGTGTGGTCGTCTCCGGGCGCGGCCTGGTGTTCTCGACGGCGCTGGAGACCGCGCTCAAGCTCAAGGAAGCCTGCTACCTGCACGCCATGGGCCTGTCGTACGCCGACCTGCTGCACGGCCCCATCGCCGTCGTGGACGCCGACACGCCCGCGCTGCTCGTGGCCTCGGAGAACAGCCCCACCCTGCAGGGCACCGTCGCGCTGGCCGAGCGGGTGGTCGCGGCGGGGGCGGCGGCGTACACGATCGGCGGCGGCGCCGCACTGGCCAGGGCGGGCACGGCCGCGCTGAACGGCCCCGACCTGCCCGAATGGGTGGCCCCGATGGGCCTGATCGTGCCCGGCCAGCTCCTCACTGAGACGCTGGCCCGCAGGCTCGGCATCGACCCCGACGCGCCGCGCGGTCTGAACAAGGTCACCCAGACCGACTGATCTAGCCTGGTCGGAGTGCGAACCCGAGGGAGGACCGGATGGCGGCGGACGTGAACGCGATCATCGCCGCGCTGGGCGGCGCCAAGAACATCATCGACATCGAACCCTGCATCACGCGGCTGCGTACGGAGGTGCGCGACGCGTCCAAGATCGATCAAACGGCGCTCAGGGCGGCCGGCGCGCATGGCGTGATGGCCACGGGGAACGTGGTCCAGGTGGTCGTCGGGCCGGAGGCGGACACCATAGCCAGCGACATCGAGGACATCATCGGCTGAGGGCGAGGCCATGACGACTGTTCTCGCCCCAATGGAGGGGGAGGCCGTGGGGCTGGCCGCCGTGCCCGACCCCGTCTTCTCGGCGGGCATGGTCGGGCCGGGAATGGCGATCGACCCGCTGAGAGGGCCGGGGAAGGCCGTGGCCCCCATAGCGGGAAAGATAATGAAGCTGCACCCGCACGCGTACGTCATCGTCGGCGACGACGGCCGGGGCGTGCTGGTGCACCTGGGCATCGACACGGTCCAGCTCAAGGGGCGGGGTTTCCAGCTCCTCGCGACGGAGGGCGACCGGGTCAGCGCCGGGCAGCCGGTCGTGGCCTGGGACCCCGCGGTCGTCGAGGCGGGCGGGCGCTCGCCGGTCTGCCCGGTCGTCGCGCTCGACGCCCTCTCCGCGGACGTGACGCGGGTGGTCGAGGGCGCGGTGCAGGCGGGGGACGAGCTGTTCACATGGGAATAGTGGTCATCCCGGCCGGATTGGACGGGGCGCCGGTCGTGGTCGGCGAATCGGCCGGACCCGCGACAATGGTCACGGTCGCCCTGTTCGGGGGCGATCGTCAGTCGTTGGCGTACGGAGGTCCGGCTGGTCTGGACCGGCAGACAAGGAGGAGCGGCAAGATGGGTGAGCGCAAGGTCACCGTGGCGGCGGAGGTGGGCCTGCACGCCCGGCCCGCGGCGACGTTCGTCCAGCGGGCCAAGCTGGCGCCGATGGACATCACGGTGGAGAAGCCCTACGGCGGTGGCCCGGTCAACGGCAAGAGCATTCTCGCGATCATGGCCCTCGACGTCAGGCAGGGCGAGACCGTGGTGATCTCCGCGGACGGCGACGGCTCGGAAGAGGTGCTCGACGAGCTGGCCGCGATCGCCGGCGCGCCATGAACCTGCGGGGGGTGGGGGTCAGCCCGGGAGTCGGGCACGGACCCTCTTTTGTGCTCACCGTCTCCGTGCCCGAACCCCCCGAGGGCGCCACGTACACCGGTGAGGCGGAGCAGGAGCAGGAGCGCGCGATGGCCGCGCTCAGGCAGGTCGCGGGCGAGCTGGAGGCCCGCGGCAACAGGGCGGGCGGCGAGGCCGAGGAGATACTCAAGGCCCAGGCGCTGATGGCCGAGGACCCCGGGCTGGTCGTGAAGGTGAGGTCGCTGATCGACCGCGGCCTGGCCGCGCCCAGGGCGGTCTTCGAGGCGTTCAACAAGTATCGGGACGTGCTGGCCGGCTCCGGCGGCTACCTGGGCGAGCGGGCCGCCGATCTGGACGACATCAGAGACCGCGTGATCGCGCTGCTCTACGGGCAGGCCATGCCGGGGTTGCCGGCGGCGCCCGAGCAGCCGTACGTGCTGGTCGCCAGGGATCTCGCGCCCGCCGACACCGCCCTGCTGTCCAAGGACGACGTCGTTGCGTTCGTCACCGAGGAGGGCGGCCCGACCAGCCACACCGCCATCATGGCCAGGGCGATGGGCGTGCCCGCCGTCGTGGCCTGTCAGGGCGCGACCGGCATCCCGCCGGGCGTCGAGGTGATGGTGGACGGCACCTCAGGCGACGTACGCGTGCGACCCCCCGAGTCCGACGTGGCCGACGCGGTCGGCGCCGCCTCGGCCAGGCTGGCCGCGCTCGCGTCGTGGACCGGCCCCGGCGTGACCGCCGACGGGCATCCGGTGCCGCTGCTGGCCAACATCGGCGGCCCCGCCGAACTCGTCGCCGCCGTGGCCGCAGGAGCCGAGGGCATCGGGCTCTACCGGACCGAGTTCCTCTTCCTCGGCCGGGCCGAGCCGCCCTCCGCCGAGGAGCAGCGGCGCGCGTACCAGGCGGCGCTGGACGCGTTCCCCGAGGGCAAGGTGGTGGTGCGGACGCTGGACGGCGGCGCGGACAAACCGCTGGCGTTCCTGCCCACGGCCGCCGAGCCGAACCCGGCGCTGGGCGAGCGCGGGCTGCGCAGGTTCAGGAGGTCGCCGGCGGTGATGGACGTCCAGTTGGGCGCGCTGGCCGCGCTGGCCTCGGACCGGCTGAGCGTGATGGCGCCGATGGTGGCCACGTGCGAGGAGGCCGCCTGGTTCGCCAGGGAGTGCGGGGAGAAGGGGCTGATGGACGTCGGCGTGATGATCGAGATCCCGTCGGCCGCGCTGCGCGCCGCGGACGTGCTGGCCAGGGTGGACTTCGTCTCCGTCGGCACCAACGACCTCAGCCAGTACGCCTTCGCCGCCGACCGGCAGCTCGGGGCCGTCAGCGCGCTGCACGACCCCTGGCAGCCGGGGCTGCTCGACCTGGTCGCCCTGGTCGGTGACGCGGCGGCGCAGGCGGGCAAGCCCTGCGGGGTCTGCGGTGAGTCGGCCGCGGACGCGGCGCTGGCCTGCGTGCTGGTCGGTCTCGGGGCCTCGACGCTGTCCATGGCGCCGTCCGCGCTGGCCGCCGTACGGGCCGGGCTGGCCGCGCACACGCTGGAACAGTGCCGGACGGCGGCGCGGGTCGCGCGGGCCCAGTCGGGGGCGGACGAGGCGCGTGCGGCGGCCCGCGTTCACCTGCCGGGACTGGCCGGTCTGGGGCTGTAGCCGGGATCGGATTCGGCAATTGGGGGGCCCAGGCGCGTCGTCGTATGGATACCTTGGTGGGCATGCTTCGACGGTTCGGAACGACAGGGCTCCTGATGATCGCGCTCACGGCGTGCGGCGGTGGCGGCTCTGCGGGGGCGACGCCGACCGGAGGCAAGGCCGCCTCGCCCGCGCAGTCGGGTCCCGCCGAAACCGGGCCCGCGGAGAGCGGCTCCTCGGAGACGGGTTCCTCTGAGACCGGGTCCTCTGAAACCGGGTCCACGGAGACGGGGCCCAAGAGCGCGGGCTCCACGCAGAGCGCGGTCCAGCGGGTGTTGTCCAGGATGAGCGTCGAGGAGAAGGTCGGCCAGCTCTTCATGCCCGTCCTGTACGGCACCGCCGCCGACACGGTCTCCGGCGAGAACCAGGCCCGCTACGCCGCCCAGACCCCGGCCAAGGTGATCGGCAAATACCACCTGGGCGGCGTGATCCTCTTCCCGCACAACGTCAAGAGCGTCGGCCAGGTCGTCGGGCTCACCAACGGCATGCAGCGGGCCTCCAAGGACGTCCCCTTATTGATCGGCACCGACCAGGAGAACGGCCTGGTGTCCAGGATGTCCGCCCTCATGACCGACTTCCCCGGCGCGTCCGAGATCGGTGCCACGAAGGACACCGGCCTGTCGCGGGCCGTGGCCGAGGCGACCGGTGCGGAGCTGCGCGCGCTCGGCGTCAACATCGACTTCGCCCCCGTCGCCGACGTGAACGTCAACCCGCGCAACCCCGTCATCGGCCGCCGGGCGTTCGGCAACGACCCGCAGCGGGTGGCGAAGATGGTCGAGGCGGCCGTCAAGGGCTTCGACGACGCGAAGGTCGCCGCCACCGTCAAGCACTTCCCCGGGCACGGTGACACGTCCGTCGACAGCCACACGGGGCTGCCGGTGATCAAGCACACGAAGGCCCAGTGGGAGCGGATCGACGCACCGCCGTTCAGGGCCGCCATCGAGGCGGGGGTGGACGCGGTGATGAGCGCCCACCTCGTCTTCCCCAAGCTCGACCCCTCGGGCGACCCCGCGACGCTGTCCAAGCCCATCCTGACCGGCCTGCTCAGGGAGAAGCTCGGCTTCCAGGGCGTGGTCTCCACCGACGCGCTCAACATGGCCGGGGTCAGGAAGAAGTACAACGACGGGGAGGTCGCGGTACGCGCCGTCCTGGCCGGGGCCGACCTGCTGCTCATGCCGAACGACCTGCCCAAGGCGTACCGGGCGGTGCTGGGGGCGGTGGAGTCGGGCCGCATCTCGAAGCAGCGCCTCGACCAGTCGGTCACCCGGCTGCTCACGCTCAAGCAGAACCGGGGCCTGCTGACCGAGGCGCCCGTGGCCTCGGCGGCCGAGGCGGCCGACGTGCTGCGCTCACCGGAGCACCGCAGGCTGGCCGCCCGCGCCGGGGGTTAGCTCTGCTGCGCGGGGGGTCAGTGCGCGCCGCGCAGCCCGCCGGCGATGAACATCCCGGCCAGCATGGCGAACAGGAACGCCTGAAGGAACTGGACGAAGATCTCGAACGCGGTCATCACGATCGCCATCAGCACGCCGAGCACGCCCAGCCCCGCACCCAGCGGGGTGAGCCGCTCGAACAGGAACCAGAAGCCCACCGAGCTGAAGAAGGCCACGAGGACGTGACCGGCGAACATGTTCGCGAACAGCCGGATGAAGTGGGTGAACAACGAGGTGATGAAGACCTCGGCGAGGATCATCGGGGCGTAGAGCCCGTAGGCCCAGCCGGGTAGGCCCGGCAGGTGCACGATGCCCCGCAGATAGCCGCGTACGCCGTGGTGACGGACGCCGAGGTAGAGCTTGATGCCGTACACGCTGAGCGCCAGCACCAGCGGGAAGGCGATGTGGGCCGCCACGGGGAACTGGATGAACGGGAAGGTGCCCATCAGGTTCCAGACGAGCACGGTGCAGAAGATCGTCAGGAGCAGGCCCATCCAGCGGTCGGCGTCCTTGCCGAGGCTGGGTCTGGCGATCTGGTCGCGTACGAAGAGGTAGACGTACTCGCCGATGCTCTGCCAGCCCCGTGGCACGATCTTCGGCCTGGCGAACGCGGCCCAGCACACGGCGATGACGATGACCGAGCTGAGCAGGGCGAGCAGGACCGGTTTGGTGAGCCAGTAAGGCCCGCCGGGAATGAGGGGAGCGAATTGGAAGAGTTCGAGGCCCGGGGCGGTCCACTCTTCGGGGGAGGTGATCAGGATCGTCGTCCGCACGGCGGTCCCTTCTGGGTAGCGATTCACCCTGGAAAAGCACCATAGCCGGGCATTTCGGACATCCGTTTACGTGGTTTATATCCGGCAATTTGCGGGCGTGTCACGGCAAAAGCCGCTTCCGTGACGTTCTACTCTGGAGCGATGGTTACGGGTGTGCTCATCGACTGGGGCGGGGTGCTGACGACCAGCCTCTCCGACTCCATCGGGCGCTGGATCGCCGCAGACAGGATCGACGCCGACCGCTACTACGCCGTCATGGGCGAGCTGATCGACCACGCCTACCGGGGAGGCGACGGCGAGAGCTCCATCCACGCCCTGGAAAGGGGCGAGCTCGACGGGGCCGACTTCGAGCGCGACCTCGCCGCCCGGCTGCTGACCCTGGACGGGGCGCCGCCGGTGGCCGAGGGGCTGCTGGAGCGCATGTTCGCGGGCTTCGAGCGGGTCGACACCATGTACGACATGCTGCGCGACGTACGGGCCGGCGGCGTGAAGACCTGCCTGCTGTCCAACTCCTGGTCCAACACCTACCCCAGGGACGGCTGGGACGAGCTGTTCGACGCGGTGGTGATCTCCGGCGAGGTCGGCATGCGCAAGCCCGAGGAGCGCATCTACCTGCACGCGCTCGACCTGCTCGGGCTCTCCGGCGAGGAGTGCGTGTTCATCGACGACATCGAGGCCAACATCGACGCCGCCCGCGCGCTCGGCATCACCGGCATCCACCATCGCGACGCGGACACGACGCTCGCCCAGCTCGAACCCGTCCTGCGGCTCACCCTGCGCGGAACGGGCCTGTAACAGCCCGGTCGCCCCGCTCATGACCAGGGACTATGAGTAAGGTGGGCGATCAGGTGAGGCAGGTTTCTCCCCTGGCAGAGCCCTGGCACGTTTGGAAAGGTTCGTCATGCGCGTCTACTTGCCGTGCACTCTTCCGGCCCTGGCCTCGGCCGTCGAGGCAGGGGAGCTGGGCCCCGCCCCGCTGACCGGCTACGCGGTGACCCCCGCGCTGATCGAGTGGTACGCCTCGGGCGACACCGAGGAGCTCGAATACGTCGCGCTCACCGAGGCGGCTCGCGCCTCCCTGCGGATGCTGGCCGCGGGCCGCGCCGACGGCGTCGAGGCCGCCGCCCGGCGCGTCGTCGTCGCGGCCGAGGTGCCGGAGCGGTCGGCCACCGCGGGCGTCGACCTGGCCGAACGCGCCAGGGTGCACATCGCGGAGCCGATCCCGATGGCCAAGGTGGCCTCGGTGCACATCGACGACCAGTACGCGATCCCCGACATCGAGGCCGCGGTCGCCGCGCTGCCCGCCGCCGACGAGGGTGACGCCGATGCCCGGTTCACCGTCGACGGCGCCGAGGCCCACGAGCTGATGTGGTTCGCGACCCAGGAGATCCCCGATCTGTTCGGTTCGTGATGATCTACACCGATAACGGTACGATCACGCAAATCGCGCTTCCTCGGCTGCGTGGGGCCGTGCGTCGCTAGGTTCCGACTGCACAATTCATGACTGAAGGAGTCGGTTCCACGTGAAGCGTTTAGTCTTGGCCGTTGCCATCGGGGCCTTGGCCATCTTCGCTGGCTCTCCCGCGTACGCTCAGGCCGCCCCGAGCCGGTACGACCACAAGGACCCCTACCGGTCGGGCTGTGGCAACGCGGCCCGCGTCGTCAAGAGCGCCAACATCAACGGCAGGGTGGACGGCGTCGTGGGCACGATCAAGCTCATGTGGTCCGGCAAGTGCCAGACCAACTGGACCGAGGTCAAGGTCGCCACGTCCATGCGCGGCATCGTCCACATCTACACCGCGGACGGCAGGAACGGCTCGTTCCGGTTCAAGGCCGGCAACGGCGGCCGGCACTGGGGCGACATGCTCGGAGCCAAGAACATGTGCGCCTGGGGCGGCGTCTCGGTGCAGTGGGGCACCGGCGCCGGCGGCCAGAACGGCCAGGGCACCACGGCCAAGGCCTGCGACTGACGCCGCGGGGGCCGTGGCCGTCCGGTCGCGGCCCCCCGTTCATCGAGATGTCACACCGGCCGATTAGGCTTGGCTCGACATGACAAAGCACATCATCTGGGATTGGAACGGCACGCTCTTCCACGACATCGACGCCGTGGTCGGAGCCACCAACGAGATCTTCAAGCCGTACGAGCTTCCCGAGCTGACCGCGGACGGTTTCCGCGCGGTCTACACCCGCCCCATCTGGGTCGCCTACGAGCGCCTGCTCGGCCGCGCACTCGGCGAGGGCGAGTGGCAGCTCCTCGACGACGGGTTCCACGAGCACTACTACCGGCTGAGCGAGGTGTGCCTGCTGGCGCCCGACGCCGAGCGCGCGCTCACCGACTGGACGGGCACCCAGTCGCTCTGCTCGATGGCGCCGCACACGCACCTGGTGCCGAAGGTCGACTCGTTCGGCATCACGCGGCACTTCACCCGGGTCGACGGGCTGGTCGGCGCCACCGGCGGCGAGAAGGCCACGCACATGAGCGCGCACATCGCGGCCATCGGCGTCGACCCCGGCGAGATCCTGGTGATCGGCGACAGCGTGGACGACGGGCTCGCGGCCCGGCACGTGGGCGCCAAGGCGGTGCTCTACACGGGTGGCATGACCACCAGGGCGGAGCTGGAGGAGACAGGGCTGCCGGTGGTCGACCGGCTGGCCGACGCCCTCGACCACGCCTGATCGTCCCCTGGTCCTCTTCGCGTGCCTGATCATGCTTAAATCGCTCAGGCACGCACCCCGACAGCGGCGGCGGCCGTACCCTTGCAGGGATCCCTCAGGAGGCTGCCATCAACCGCCTTGTGCTCTGGAACGTCGATCTGACCCTGGTCGACGTGACCATCGTGACCAGAGACGCCTACGCCGAGGCGTTCCGCGCAGTGACCGGGCGTCCGCTGGTCAAGCTCGTGCCCCCGCAGGGGCGGCCCGACTCCGAGATCGTCTTCGAGACGCTCGCCGTCAACGGCATCGTGGCCGAGGACGACCATCTGCCCAGGTTCCTGTCGGCGCTGGCCACGGCCTTCGCCGACCGGCGCGGGCGGCTGGCGAAGGAGGGGCGGATGATGCCGGGGGCCAAAGACGCGCTGAAGGCGGTGTCCCGGCTCGACGGCGTGGTGCAGACCGTGCTGACCGGGACGATCAAGAGCAACGCGGTGCACAAGCTGAAGGCGTTCGGCCTCGACAAGCACGTCGACTTCGAGCTCGGCGGCTATGGCGAGGAGGTCTACCCCAAGGCGACGTTGCTGCAGGTGGCGCAGTCGCGGGCCAAGCAGCGGCTGGGCACGGCCTTCACCGCGGCCAACACCGTCGTGATCGGCGACTCCACGCGCGACGTGCAGGCCGCCAAGATCGGCGGGGCGGCGATGATCGGGGTGGCCTCCGGGCGCTCCATGGCCTCGGAGCTGCGGGAGGCGGGGGCCGACCTGGTGCTGCCCGACCTGTCCAACGCCTCGGAGGTGGTGGCGGCGGTCGCGGGCCTGACCACGCCCCTCGATCGCAAGGCCGGCTGATCACCCCGACCCGCCGCACTCCGGCCGGGGTCACCCCGCCCCGGCCCGTCTCACCCCCGCTGGGGCCACCCGTCGGGGCCTGCCGTGGTCCCGCTGGGGCTCAGGAGAGGGCCTGGAGGAAGCGGGCGGCTATGGGGGCCGCCACGGCCGAACCGGCGCCGCCGCCCTCCACGATGACCGAGAAGGCCAGGTCACCCTTGTAGCCGATGAACCACGAGTGCGCGGGCGGCTCCTTGCCCGAGCCGTACTCCGCCGTGCCCGTCTTCCCCGCGGTGCCGGCCGGGAAGTTCACCCCGTGGGCCGTGCCGTCCGTGACGACGGCGGGCATGAGCCGGCGCAGGGCCTTCACCACGCCCTCCTCCAGCGGGCGCGGGTTGTCGGGCTGCCGGTTCGGGATCAGCTCGTCCTTGACCAGGTGGGGCGGGATCCACGCGCCGGAGGCGATGGCGGCGGCGACGGAGGCCATGTTGAGCGGGCTGGCCAGCACCCGGCCCTGCCCGATCGAGGCGGAGGCGAGGTCGGTGTCGTCCTTGGGGTCGGGGAACTCGGCGCGCACGGCCGGGACGCCGGGCGTGATCGCGGTGCCGAAGCCGAAGCTCCTGGCCACCTCGCCGAGCCGGCCGCCGTTCAGCTTGGCCACGCTCATCTCACCGAACGTGGTGTTGCACGAGTGCGCGAACGCGTCCCGGAACGACAGCGTCCCGAAGTCCTCGAAGCCCGCGTTGTGGAACGGGAACCCGCCGATGTTCTTCTCGGCCGGGCACGCGACCCGCTGGTCCGGCGCGACGCCGTCGGCGACCAGCGCGGAGGCGGTCACCACCTTGAACGTCGAGCCCGGCGGGTACTTGCCGAGCAGCGCCCGGTTGAACCCGCCCGGCGCGTTGACCACGGCCAGGATCTCGCCGGTCGAGGCCCGCAGCGCCACCAGGGAGACCGGCTTGTCCACGCCCTTGACCGCCTGCGCGCCCGCCTGGTGCACCTTGAGGTCGATCGTGGTCTGGACGGGCTCGACGCCGCCCGCAGGGTCGACGGTCTGCACGAGCCGGTCGCCCCGGTAGAGCCCGATGCCGGTACGGGTCTGCACGTCGAAGCGGTCGGGAAAGGTCTCCTTCATGCCCTCGACGAGCTGCTGCACCGAGCCGGGCGCGTCGGGGGTGTTGACCTGGGTGCCGTCGGCGGCCAGCACCTTCACCGGCGCGGTCTGCTCGGAGAAGATCCGCAGCGACAGGCCCTTCTTCAGCAGCGGGTGCATCGTCGCGGGGGTCCAGTCGACCTTCCAGGCGCCGCCGCGTTCGACGAGCTGGAGCCGGCCGCCGTCGTTCCAGTCGTGCCGCCCGCGCAGCTTCATCTGGAAGGACACCTTCCCGTCACTCGGCGCCCCCCCGAAGATCACTTCAGGGCGCCACCGGTAGAAGCTCGCCTCGGTGGCCTTGAGGTCGGAGAGGAAGCGGCGGTGCCGGCTCTCGAAGTCGGCGGGCGGGTCCACGACCAGGGCGCGCATCGCCGCGTAGTCCTGGGCGGACCAGGCCGCGAGGTACTTGTCGGCCGTCTCCTCGACCGAGCCGTCAGTACGCAGCGCCCAGGCGACGCCCCCCGCAGCGACGACCGGGACCAGGATCGCGGCCAGGATCCAGGGCCATCGCCTGCGACGACGCCTGCCGCAAATTCTCCCCGTTTGTGGTGCCATGCCGCAGAGGACACCAGAGCCGTGGCTCGTGTGTCCAATATTGATATGAGCGAGATCAAGATACATATCTGGATATAGTGGCTGGTCATGGACCTGGTCCGGCACCTTCGCTACTTCATCGTGGTCGCGGAGGAACTGCACTTCGGCAACGCGGCGATCCGGCTCGGCATGGCCCAGCCGCCGCTCAGCCAGCGCATCAAACGGCTGGAGGAGGAGCTGGGCGTGCGCCTGTTCGACCGCTCCGCCCGCCAGGTGCGCCTGACCGAGGCGGGCCGGCTGCTGCTGAGCGAGTCCCGCGAGATCGTGGCCAGGGTGGAGCGGCTGCACGAGATGGCCAGGCAGGGCCGGGGCGCGGTGCTGAAGGTGGGGGTCCCGCCCGACCTGGCCGCCGCCGTGCTCGCCGCCCTGGTCGCGGGCTTCCGCCAGACCCTCCCCGAGGTACGCCTCGCCCCCGCCGAGATCTGGACCGCCGACCAGGTGACGGCGCTGGCCGACGGCACCATCGACGTCGGGCTCGTCCGCCATCCGATCACCGCGCCCGGCCTGCGCTTCGGCCAGGTGCTCGTACAGGCCCAGGGCGTGCTGCTGGCCGCCGTCGACCCGCTGGCGAGCGTCGGCGAGGTGCACCTGGCCGACCTGGCGGGGCGCGACCTGATGATGCCGCCCAAGGAGGGCGAGCCGGGCTGGCACGCCGAGGTGCTGGCCGAGTGCCGCCGTGACGGGTTCGTCCCCGCGCAGGTGCACGAGGGCGTCGGGCTCGGGCTGGTGCTGGCGGGGGCGGCGGTGGTGTTCGGGCCGAGGACGGAGCTGCCGGGGCTGGTGTGGCGCCCGCTGCTAGGCTCGCCGATCACCAGCCGTGTCTCCACCGCCTGGCGTACGGAGACGGTTGCCGCCACGGAGTTCTCTGCCGTGGCCGTACGGACGTTGAAGGAGAGCGCCGGGATGACCGACGAAGGCGCCGCACCGGTGCGGCGGGTCAGCCGCAGGCCGGGGATGCTGGCATGAGCGAGCCCGCCTTCGACGTTCTGTTCCGGACGGCCGGGGTGACCGGCTGGCTCTACGCGGCCGACATCGACACCGGCCAGGAGGTCGGCCACGGCGCCGACGAGCCGCTGCCCACGGCCTCGATGTTCAAGGTGCCGCTGCTGGTCGAGCTGTGCCGGCAGGCCGACACGGGGGGGCTCGACCCCATGGGCCGGGTGACCGTGCCGGCCGCCGGGCGGATCGCCGGGCCGACGGGGATCTCGGGGATGCTCGACGACGTGACGATCTCGCTGCGCGACCTGGCGTACCTGATGATCGCGGTCAGCGACAACACCTCCGCGGACACGCTGCTGGAGCTGGTCGGGTGCGACGCGGTCAACTGCATGCTCGACTCGTTCGGGCTGGCGGGCACGCGGGTCGTGCAGGGGGCGGGCGAGGGCAACGAGAGCATGCGCGCCGACACCGGGCACGCGTGGCCGTACCTCGATCCCGCCGACATCGCCCGGCTGAGCGTGCTCGACCCCGCGCGGACCAACCGCAGCACCCCGCGCGAGATGGTCCGGCTGTTCGAGCTGATCTGGCGGGACCAGGCGGCCTCCGTGGAGTCGTGCGCGTGGATGCGGGCCGTGCTCAACATGCAGGTGTGGCCGCACCGGCTGGCCAGCGGCTTCCCGTACGACGACGTGGCCGTGAGCGGCAAGACCGGCACGTACCCGACCCTGCGCTGCGAGTCGGGGGTCGTCGAGTACCCCGACGGCGGCCGGTACGCGGTGTCGGTCTTCACCCGCTCGTTCAGCACCGCGCTCATCCAGCCGCGCGCCGACGCGGTGATCGGCACGGCCGCGCGTATGGCGGTGGACCACCTACGGAGGTAACAAGTTATGGGGAAGGCCGGGTATGACATTCCCCCGGACGGGCGACAGGATGGGCACATGGTTGCTGAGGGCGAGCTTCTCTGGGAGCCGGGCGTAGAGACCGTCGAGTCGGCCAGGCTGACCCACTACCTGCGCTGGCTGGGCCGCTCCACCGGCTACGACGACGCCTGGCGGTGGTCGGTCGACCAGCCGGCGGAGTTCTGGACGTCGATCTGGGACTACTTCGACGTGCTTGGAGACCGGGGCGACGGGCCCGTGCTGTCGGGGACGATGCCCGGCGCCACCTGGTTCGCCGGCGGCGCGCTCAACTACGCAGAGAACGCGTTGCGGCGCACCGAGGGCACGGCCCTGGTCTTCGTCTCCGAGGACGGCGGCCGTCAGGAGCTGAGCTGGGCCGAGCTGCGCTCCGAGGTCGCCCGCGTGCGCGCCGGGTTGCGCCGGCTCGGCGTCGGGCGCGGCGACCGGGTCGCCGGCTACCTGCCCAACGTCCCGCAGGCCGTGATCGCCTGCCTGGCCACGGCCTCGCTGGGCGCGATCTGGTCGGCCGGCTCGCCCGACTTCGGGGTGCCGAGCATCGTCGACCGGTTCAGGCAGATCGCGCCCAAGGTGCTCATCGCCGTCGACGGCTACCGTTACAACGGCAAGACCTACGACCGGTCGGCCGCCGTCAACGAGATCGCCGCCGAGCTGCCCTCGCTGCGCGCCACTGTGTGGATCCCGTACCTGGGGGAGGGGCCCGGTGAGATCCCGCCCGGTGAGATCCCCCACGGTGAGATCCCGCACGGTGAGGTGATCGGCTGGGAGGCGCTGCGGGCCGAGGAGGGGCCGCTGGAGTTCGAGCGGGTGCCCTTCGACCACCCGCTGTGGATCCTCTACTCCAGCGGCACGACGGGGCTGCCCAAGCCGATCGTGCACGGGCACGGCGGCGTGGTGCTCGAACATCTCAAGTCGCTCGCCTTCCACCAGGACCTGGGCGAGGGCGATGTGTTCTTCTGGTACACCACCACGGGCTGGATGATGTGGAACTACCTCATCGGCGCCCTGCTGGTGGGCGCCACCCCCGTGCTGTACGACGGCTCGGCCACCCACCCCTCGCCCGCCGCGCTGTGGGAGATCGCGGCCAAGGAGGGCGTGACGTACTTCGGGGTGGGGGCGCCGTACATCATGGCGTCGTCGAAGGCGGGCGTCCATCCCGCGGGGCTCGACCGGCTGCGCGGGGTCGGCTCGACCGGGTCGCCGCTGCCGCCCGAGGGGTTCGCCTGGGTGGCCGCCGAGCTGCCGGGGATCCCGCTCGGGTCGTTCTCCGGCGGCACCGACGTGTGCACGGGGTTCGTAGGGGCCACCATGCTCCATCCGATCCGGGCGGGGATCATCCCGTGCCGGTCGCTGGGGGCGAAGGTGGAGTCGTACGATCCGGCGGGCAAGCCGGTCGTCGGCGAGGTGGGGGAGCTGGTCGTCACCGAGCCGATGCCGTCGATGCCGGTCATGTTCTGGAACGACCCCGACGGCGCGCGCTACACCGAGAGCTACTTCGACGTCTACCCCGGCGTGTGGCGGCACGGCGACTGGATCAAGATCAACGAGGACGGGAGCTGCGTGATCTACGGCCGCTCCGACTCCACGCTCAACCGGGGCGGCGTCCGGATGGGCACCAGCGAGTTCTACCGGGTCGTCGAACGCTTCGAGCAGATCGCCGACAGCCTCGTCATCGACACCGGGCAACTCGGGCAGGAGGGGCGGCTGCTGCTGTACGTGACCCTCGCCGAGGGCGCCGAGCTGACCGAGCCGCTGGAGCGGGCGCTGCGCGACGCCCTGCGCAAGGAGCTGTCGCCCCGCCACGTCCCCAACGAGATCCGGGCCGTGCCGGGCATCCCGCGTACGCTCTCCGGCAAGAAGCTGGAGGTCCCCGTACGCAAGATCCTGCTCGGCACGCCCGTGGCGGAGGCGGCCAACCTCGACGCCATGGCCAACCCCGAGGTGCTGCGCCACTTCACGCCCTGAGCGTGATCTTCCCCCGGGTTCGCCCCGCCTCGGCCCGCCGGTGGACGCGGGGCAGCTCCGACAGCGGGTGCGTCTCGGCCACCTCGACCAGCAGCCTGCCCTCGTCGATCAGCGCCGCGATGCGGGCCAGTTGTCCAGGGTCGTCGCGGGCCACGAAGTGCGTGCCGCCCTCGATCGGGGTGGCGACCGAGACCGTCGTCCCGGCCAGACCGGCCAGGTCGCGGGCGGTGTCGCCGGGGAGCCCGACCAGGTTCAGCAGCACGTCCATGTCGCGGGGGAGCGGCTCGGCGGTGTAGTCGACC
This sequence comes from Nonomuraea antimicrobica, assembly GCF_039536965.1. NCBI lineage: Bacteria > Bacillati > Actinomycetota > Actinomycetes > Streptosporangiales > Streptosporangiaceae > Nonomuraea > Nonomuraea antimicrobica. The sequence goes on from NZ_BAAAZP010000022.1 coordinate 26,263, forward strand.
ACCGCGTCGGCGCCGAGCCGTCGTACGGCGTCGGCGCTGCGCGGGCTCGCCGTGGCGGTCACGTGCGCACTGGCCAGCTTGGCGAACTGCACGGCGAACAGCCCCACGCCGCCGCCCGCGCCGTTGACCAGCACGCGCTGCCCGGGAGCGACGCGGGCGTGCTCGTGGACGGCCTGCCAGGCGGTGAGCCCGGCCACGGGCACGGCGGCGGCGTCCGCGAGCGGGATGCTCCGGGGCGCGCTGACCAGGGCGGACGCCGGGGCGATCGCGTACTCGGCGGCCGCCCCGCTTGTCATGCCGAACACGCGGTCTCCTGGCGCCAGACCGGTGACGTCCTGGCCGGTCTCGACGACCGTGCCGGAGACGTCCCAGCCGAGCGTGTGCGGCAGGGTGGCCTGGAAGACCTCGGGCAGCAGCCCCGCGCGCAGGCCGATCTCGGAGGGGTTGAACGCGGTCGCGGCCACCTCGACCAGCACCTCTCCGGGGCCCGGCCGGGGCACGGGCACCTCGTCGAGCCGGATCACCGAGGCGTCGCCGAACGCGTGGATCCGAGCCGCCCGCATCCTGCCCACCGCGTACGGGACGCGGAAGGCGTCGGCGTGCTCCGCCACCCACGTGTGGAACGGCGTCGCCGGGGCCCCGGTGACCTCCTCGACCGTCGAGGTGACCGGCACCGGCTCGCTCACCAGCGCCGCCTGCGCCGCCAGCACCTCCGCCACCGCCTCGGCGGGCCACCCCTCGGCCGCCAGCCCGGCGCGGGCCTCCTCCAAAGGAACCTCCACCCAGCGGGCCGGGATCCCGGTGACCTCGGAGACGATCCGCACCTGGTCCGCCTGGGAGATCGTCTCGGGCCCCGTCAGATGGTGGGCCAGGCCGTGGTGCCCCTCGTCCAGCAGCGCGCGTACGGCCACGGCGGCGAGGTCCCGCTCGTGCACCGGCGGCATGGCGGCCGCCCCGTACGCTCCGCGCACCGCCCCGGCCCGCACCTGCCGGGCCCACCGCAGCGCGTTGGCCGCGAAGGCGTGCGGACGCAGGAACGTCCACTCCACGGCGCTCTCCTCGATCAGCCGCTCGATCTCGCGCTCGTGCCCGCGCCGCGCGGCGGAGGACAGGTAGACCACCCGCCGCCCGGCCAGAGCCGCCACCACCGCCCGCGCGCCCTCGGCCGTCGCGAACGGCCACACCAGCAGGGCCGCCGTCACCCCGTCCAGCGGCAGCGACCCCGGGTCACGCAGGTCGCCCGTGCTCCTGCTCAGCGCCACGACCTCGGCCCCGGCCTCCCGCAGCAACGCCACCGCGTGCCGCCCGACCGTGCCGGTCGCCCCGCTCACCAGAACTCGTCCCATCCCGGCTCTCCTTTCGTCGGTTGAAACCGTAGGAGTTCGGAATGAGATGGCCAATGCGTGGAAATCTTCCATTCATACGCCAACGTCTTCTTGGCTAGAGTTCCGGTATGGACGTACTCAGCGATGTGATCGCCGTGATGCGCACAGGGCGGCCCCGTTCCGCCCGGGTCGAGTGGCGCGCGCCCTGGGGGCAGCGGTTCCCCGCGGCACCCGGCTCGGCCGGGTTCCAGGTGCTCCTGCGGGGGTCGTGCTGGCTGCTGCCGCCGCAAGGCACGCCGACCGCGTTGTCCGCGGGTGACGTGGTCTTCTTCCCGCACGGGCACGGCTACGCGCTGGCCGACCACCCGGCCACGCCGGTGGCCGAGCCGGAGTGCGACCCGGCCGACCACGCCGACCTGTTCGCCTCCGCCTCGGTCGGCGGCGAGGGCCCGGCCACGGTGCTGCTGTGCGGCGGATACCGGCTCGACCCGAGCCGGGCGCACCCGCTGCTGCGCGACCTGCCCGAGCTGATCCACCTGCCCGCGGGGCCCGGCCTGCACCCCGAGGTGCGCGCCGCCGTCGACCTCCTGGGCGCCGAGATCGCCCAGCCGGGGCTGGGCGCCGACACGGTCGTGTCGTCCCTGCTCGACACGTTGCTGCTGTACATCCTGCGAAGCTGGCTGAGGGCCGCGCACGGCCGCTGCGAGGTGTCCGGCTGGGCCGCGGCGCTGGCCGACCCCGAGATCAGCGCGGCGCTCGACGCCATGCACCGCGACCCGTCCCACCCGTGGTCCGTGGCCGACCTGGGCGCGCGGGTGGGGCTGTCGCGGGCGGCGTTCGCGCGCCGGTTCGCCGCTCTGGTGGGGCAGCCGCCGCTGGCGTACCTCACCTGGTGGCGGCTGGCCGGCGCGGGGCGGCTGCTGCGCGACACCGACGCGCCGCTGAGCGAGATCGCCGCCCGGGTGGGCTACGGGTCGGAGTTCGCCTTCGCCAACGCGTTCAAGCGGCAGTACGGCCTGGCCCCTGGCAGATACCGCCGCGACGGGTGCCAGGCGGCGCCCCTTCCCCGGCCGGCCGCCGGGGGGTGAGCGATCCGCTCAGCCGCGCTCGCCGGGCACGACCAGCCCCGACTCGTACGCGGCCACCACGGCCTGGGTGCGGTCACGCAGGCCCAGCTTGTTCAGCACCCGGCTCACGTGGGTCTTGACCGTCTCCTCCGTGACCAGCAGCCGGGCGGCGATCTCGGGGTTCGACAGGCCCTCGGCGACCAGCCGCAGCACCTGCGTCTCGCGCGGGGTGAGCGCGGCCAGCGGCGTGGCCGCAGCCCGCGACCTCGGCGTGAGCCGGGCGAACTCGCTGATGAGGCGGCGGGTGACGGCCGGGGCCAGCAGCGCCTCCCCGGCGGCGACCACGCGCACGGCGTCGAAGAGGCGCTCGGCGGTGACGTCTTTGAGCAGGAAGCCGCTGGCGCCGGCGCGCAGGGCGTCGTAGACGTACTCGTCGAGGTCGAACGTCGTCAGGATGAGCACCTTGGGCCCCTCGGCCCCCGCCAGCAGCCGGGTGGCCTCGATGCCGCTCATGACCGGCATGCGCACGTCCATGAGCACGACGTCGGGCGACACCTCGCGGCACACCCGGACGGCCGCGGCCCCGTCGGGCGCGGTGCCGGCCACCTCGAAGTCGGGCTGGGTGTCGAGCAGCTCGGCGAACCCGGTGCGCACGACCAGGTGGTCATCGGCGATGACGATCCGGATCACGCGGCGTCCCTCCCCGGCAGCGCGGCCTCGACCAGGAACCCGCCGCCGGGCGCGGGGCCCGTACGCAGCTCACCGCCGACCGCCGCGGCCCGCTCCCGCATCCCGGACAGCCCGTGCCCGGCTGCTCCAGGGCCGGGCCCAGGCCCGTTGTCGCGCACGCGCAGGCGCAGGTCGTCGCCGGTGTAGTCGAGCTCCACGTCGACCGCCGCGCCCGGCGCGTGCCGCCGCGCGTTGGTGAGCGCCTCCTGAACGATCCGGTACGCCGCCAGCTCCACCCCCGGATCGAGCTCCACGGGCTCGCCCCGCAGGATCAGCCGCGTGCCGCTCCCCGACGCCGCCCGCGACTCGTCGAGCAGCTCGTTCAGCTCGTCGAGGCGCAACCCCGGCTGGGGCCGCCAGGTGGTCTCCGTCTCGGCGTCCTCGCGCAGCACCCCGAGCAGCCGCCGCATCTCCGTCAGCGCCGACCTGGCGGTGTCGCCGATCGCCAGCAGCCGCTCGGCTCCCGCCGCGGGCATGCCGGGCACGGCCAGCCTGGCCGTCTCGGCCTGCACGGCGACCATGGAGATGTGGTGGGCCACCACGTCGTGCAGCTCGCGGGCGATGCGCGCCCGCTCACCCCGGGCGGTGTGCTCCATCAGGCTGTCGGCGACGACCTGGCGGGCCGCCGTGTCGGCCCTGGCCCGGGTGCGCTCGCCGCGGGCGAGCCCGGCCAGCGCCGCCGCGGGGACCAGGCAGCCCAGCAGCAGCGCGAGCAGGCGTACGCCGTCCGCCCGGTCGGCCGCCTCCAGCGCCACGGCCAGCACCGGGAACGGCACGGTGATCAGCACCGCCCGCCACAGCGGGCCGCCGAGCCGGTAACCCGCGACGAGCTGCGCGGCCAGCCCGGCGAACGTGAAGGTGCCGAAGGCCCCGACCGACAGCAGGCTCGCCCCCATGACCAGCGCCCCGGCCACCGCCGGTCGGCCCCACAGCAGGCCCAGCGGCAGCGTGGTGGCCAGCGCGAGCAGCGCGAAGATCACGAAGTCTGGGGCCGCTCCGGTCGCGTCCGGCCCGGCGGGCGGCTCCACCCGCGCTCCCACCGGCACTTCCACTGGCACTCCTGCCTGCGTGCCGATCGGCGTTCCCATCGGCACCGCCACGGTCTCCGACAGGGACCATCCCGGCGCGTGCCGGGCCCGCACGATCGCCTCGGCCACCGCGAGCAGCGACAACAGCGCGACGGCCGCGTACGGGGCCGCCCGGACCCAGCGCCGGTCGTACGCTCGCTCCACGAACCCCATTGTTTCCCGCCATCCCCCTGTCAGGCATCCCCCGTACGAGGGACGGGCCCTGGCTGCCGCGAGCGACCCCCGGGATCGCTCCCCGGCGTGACGACTCGGCCCGGGTCCGCTGCCTAGTCTGCCTGGACATGGAAGCAACCATCGAAGTCAGCGGCCTGCGCAAGCGGTTCGGCCGGACGACGGCGCTGGACGGGATGACGTTCGAGGTGCGGCCCGGCCGGGTGACCGGCTTCGTGGGGCCGAACGGCGCGGGCAAGTCCACGACGATGCGGGTCGTGCTCGGCCTCGACGCGCCCGACGAGGGGCACGCGCTGGTGGGCGGGCGGCCGTACCGGAGCCTGCGCCCCCCGTTGAGCCACGTCGGCGCGCTGCTCGACGCGGCGGCGCTGCAGCCGAGCCGCAGCGGGCGCAACCACCTGCTGTGGCTGGCCCACTCCCAGGGGTTCGGCGCGCGGCGGGTGGACGAGGTGGTCGAGCAGGTCGGGCTGGGCCCGGCCGCTCGGCGCAGGGCGGGCGGCTACTCGCTGGGCATGCGCCAGCGGCTCGGGATCGCCGCCGCGCTGCTGGGCGACCCGCCGGTGCTCATGCTGGACGAGCCGTTCAACGGGCTCGACCCCGAGGGCATGGTGTGGATCCGCGGGCTGCTGCGCTCGCTGGCCGGGGAAGGGCGGGCCGTGCTGGTCTCCAGCCACCTGATGAGCGAGTTGCAGGACACCGCCGGCCACCTCGTGGTGGTGGGCCGGGGCCGGGTGATGGCGGACGTCGGCGTGGCCGAGCTGATCGCCTCGGCCTCCCGCGACCGGGTGACACTGCGTACGCAGGCGCGCTCGCACGCCATGACGGTGCTGGCCGGCGCCGGGGCCACGGTGGCGGCGGGCGAGCAGGACTCGCTCGTCGTGTCCGGGCTGCCGTCCGAGGAGATCGTGCGGCTGCTCGGGGCGCGCTCGGTGCCCTTCTCCGAGGTCAGCGCGCACCGGGCGACGCTGGAGGAGGCGTACATGGAGCTGACCAGGGACGCGGTGGAGTTCAGGGGGGCGGCGCGATGACCGGCGGGCGCGACGGCTTTCCCCAGTTGGTACGCGCGGAGTGGACCAAGCTCAGGACCGTACGCGGCTGGGTGGCGGGCCTGGTGGCGGCCGCACTGGCCATCGTGCTGTTCGGCCTGCTCTCCGCCACGGCCAGCCACTCCTCGTGCAGTGAGGGCCCGGTCGAGGTGCCCTGCCCCACGCCCCCGCTGGGGCCGGGCGGCGTGGCGGTCGAGGACCGGTTCTACTTCGTCAGCCAGGAGCTGGACGGCGACGGCGCCATCACCGCCCGCGTCACGTCCATGAGCGGCCAGATCCGCCTGCCCGACGTCACCCCCGGCGTCAGGAACGTCGTCCCCGGCGTCGTGCCGTGGGCCAAGGCGGGCGTCATGGTCAAGGCCGGCGCCGAGCAGGGGGCCTCGTACGCGGCGGTGATGGTCACCGGCGACCACGGAGTGCGCATGCAGCACGACTTCACCGAGGACGTGGCCGGATCGCCAGGGGGAGTGTCCCCGGCGGAGCCGCGCTGGCTGCGCCTGACCCGCGCCGGCGACACGCTCACCGGCGAGGAGTCGCGCGACGGGAAGCGGTGGACCGGGGTCGGCACCGCCCACCTGGCCGGGCTGCCCGCGCGCGTGCGCATCGGCCTGTTCGCCGCCTCGCCCGGCGACGTGACCCTGGTCAGGAACACGCTCGGCGGGTCCGCCTCGGCCTCCCGCTTCACCGAGATGACCGCGGTCATGGACGAGGTCGCCGTACGGGGCGCGACCGCAGGCGGCGACTGGCGGCGCGACGACGTCGGCGTGTCCCTGAAGCTCGACGGCACCCCGCACCACCCCGGCGGCCTCGTGCGGAACGGCGGCACGTTCACCGTCACCGGCACCGGCGACATCGCGCCCGACAGCCATCAGGGCACCGTCGAACGCACGCTGGCCGGCGCGCTGGTCGCGCTCATCGTGGTGATCGTGGTGGCGGTGCTGTTCGTCACGGCCGAGTACCGCAGGGGGCTGATCCGCACCACGCTGCTCGCCACACCCCGGCGCGGGCGGGTGCTGGCGGCCAAGGCCGTGGTGGTGGGCGTGGCCACGTTCGTCCCGGCGCTGGTGGCCGCGGCGGTGACGCTGCCGATCGGCCGGGACGTCCTGAGCGGCAACGGGATCTTCACCCTGCCGGTCGGGACGCTCACCGAGCTGCGGGTGATCGCGGGTGTCGCGGGGCTGCTCGCCGTGGCCGCGGTGTTCGCGCTCGCGCTGGGCGCGCTCTTCCGGCGCAGCGCGACGGCGCTCATCGTGGCGATCGTGGCGCTGGTGGTGCCGTACGTGCTGGCGACCGCGTCCATCCTGCCCGACGAGGCGGCGCGGTGGCTGCTGCGGCTCACCCCGGCCGCGGGGTTCGCGATCCAGCAGAGCGTGCCCGCGTACGAGCAGGTGATCTCGCACTATGCGCCGGCCTCCGGCTACTTCCCGCTGCCGCCGTGGGGCGGGTTCGCCGTGACCTGCGCGTACGCGGCCCTGGCCCTCGGCCTGGCCGTGCGCCGGCTGAACAGGGAGGACGTGTGAGGCGGGAACTGCGCGCGGAGTGGACGAAGCTGCGCACGGCGTCCGGGCCCGGCCCGCTGCTGCTCGGGGCCGTGGTGCTGACCGTGCTGGGCAGCGCGCTCGCGGCCTGGGCCATCCGCTGCCCGGCGGCCGGCTGCGGCGAGGACGCCACCAGGACCGGCCTCTTCGGGGTGCACCTCGGCCAAGGGCTGATCGCGCTGCTGGCCGTGGTGGCGGTCTGCGGGGAGTACGGCACGGGGATGATCCGTACCAGCCTGACCGCGACGCCGCGCCGGATCACCCTGCTGGTCGCCAAGGCGGGCCTGCTGGCCGGGCTGACCGCGGCGGCCGGGGCCGTGGCCGTGCTCGGATCGGTGCTGGCGGCGCGGATCCTGCTGCCGGGCAGCGGCTTCACACCGGAGCACGGCTATCCGCCGCTGTCGCTCACCGACGGGCCGACGCTGCGGGCGGCGGCCGGGTCGGTGCTCTACCTGGTGCTGGTCGCGCTGCTGAGCGTGGGCGTGGCCACCGCCGTACGCGACTCGGCGGTGGCGGCCGGCACCGTGCTCGGGCTGCTCCACCTCTTCCCCGCGGTCATCCTCATGGTCAGGGACGAGGACCTGCAACTGCTGCTGTGGCGGCTCTCGCCGGTGAACGCCGGGCTGGCCGTCCAGGCCACCACAAGCCTGCCCGCCATGCCGATCGGGCCGTGGGCGGGGCTGGGGGTGGTCGCGGGCTGGGCGGCGGCGGCCCTCACGACCGGCGCCCTGCTCCTGCGCCGACGCGACGCCTGACACCCCCGCTCACCCCTCCACGCCGAACCCCCTCTGGACCGAACCCCCGCCACGCCGCGCCCGTCCGCGCCAGCGCCCTTCCGCGCCAGACCTCTACAGGCCAGACCCCTACAGGCCGGACTTCTCCAGGCCGAACAGGGGCAGGCACCGGTCCAGACGGTGGATCTCGAAGCCGGGCAGCTCCCGCCAGTCCTCCCGGGCCAGGCGGAAGCGCCGGCTGACGGCCGGCTTCCCCTGGCGGTCGTGCAGGCTGAAGCCGTCGTCCCGGTAGCCGAGCTTGCGCGTCACGGCCAGCGAGGCGTGGTTGTCCTCGAACGCGCCCGTCGCCGCGTGCTGGGCGCCCAGGCCGGCGAAGGCGAGGTGCAGCACGGCCTGGCGCATCTCGGTGCCGATGCCCTGGCCCTGGAAGCGCCGGCCCAGCCAGGAGCCGGTCCTGACCTCGCGGGTGACCGGGAAGTTCGTGGCCATGATGCCCTGGGTGCCGACGACGGTGCCCTCGTACACGACGACGAAGTCGATCGACCAGTCGTCCGCGGTGAACGCGCCCCAGGAGCGGAAGTGGTACTGCACGGTGCTCCTGGCCCGCTCGGCGGGCTCCGCACCGGACCAGGGGACGTAGAACGGCATGAGCCCGGGGTCGTGGACGCCCTCGGCGGCGCGGTCCGCCAGCTCGTCGAGGTCGTCGAGGGTGGGATAGCGCACCTCGAGGCGCGGGGTCGTGACGGAGAGCTCGAAGAGCGGCCAGTTACGCATGCCGCCCTATGTTCCCAGGTGAGAGGAACGCACGCGATCCATTTTTGCCCGATTGGCGACCTTAAAGTGCATTTAACGGGATCCGGATATTAGCCGGGACTTTTGAATGACAAAACCATGAATTCTCGACTGTCGGGGTAGGCGTTGATTTGTGATGATAAAGCTGCAGAGAATCGCCGCTCTCGCCGTCGGCTGCGCCCTTCCCTTCGCTGCCGTGTCCCCCGTCGCCGCCAAAGCGCCGCCTCCTGGAGCGGACGCCGACACGACCGAGACGACGGACGCGGACGCGGACGCGGCTGACGCTGAGGCCGAGACCGAGACCGAGACCGAGGAGGACACGGCCGCGGATCTCGTGCTGCGGCCCGGCGACAGGGGTGCGGTGGTCAAAGCCCTGCAGCGGCGGCTGCACGCCGGGCACTACTACTACGGCAAGATCCACGGCGTGTACGACGAGCAGACCAAGTTCGCCGTCTGGGCCCTGCAGAAGAGCAGGCGGATGATCCCCAAGGGAGAGGTCGGCCCGAAGGTGTGGAAGGCGCTGGAGCGGCCCATGCGCCGACGCCCGCTGGTCCCCGGCGGCGCCGCCGACCGGGTCGAGATCAGCCTGCGCGAGCAGCTCCTGACCGTCTACCGCAAACGCAGGCCGGTGCTGTACTCGCACATCTCCACCGGTGCCGAGGTGCGTTACTGCGAGGGTGGCCGCTGCGGCACCGCCATCACCCCGGTCGGCGACTTCCGCGTGCAGAGCCGCGCGCCGGGCTGGACCACGGGGCGGCTCGGCTCGATGTTCAACTCGCTGTACTTCACCGGGGCGATCGCCATGCACGGCTCCACCAAGGTGCCGCTGCATCCGGCCTCGCACGGATGCGTACGCCTCCCGCTGGAGACCTCCAAGCGCCTGTACGAGATCGTGAAGGTCGGCGAGCCCGTCTACGTCCGGGGCCAGATCCGCTGAGCTACACGCCCTGCGGCAGCCGGAACAGGCGGCCAGGGTCGTAGGTGGACTTCACCTCGGCCAGCCGGGCGGCGTTCGCCCCGTAGTACGCACTCCGCCAATTCTTCAAATCCGCCTCGATATAGTTCACGTAACCATGATTCCCGAAATATCGGGACATGTTGGTGTGTAAATCCCGCAGCCAACTCCGGCTCGTGCCTTCCGCGTAATACTGCACGCTGAAAAGCGCGGCCCGATGCGGGAACGCCGTCGCCGTCGGCGCCACCCTGCCGATCGCCCCTCCCATGGCGTCCAGCAGCACCGAGTGCCCGCCGCTGCGCGCGACCCCGTTCACCAGCGCCCGCACGCCGTCCGCCGGCAGCTCGCGGTACGCCAGGTGCGACTTCGCCCCGAACGCCTCCCGCGGCATCCGCCGGCACCGGTCCACCGACATCGACGAGCACCCGCCCATGATCTTCATCGCGTCCAGATGGGACGTCGTGCGCACCGAGCGCGACGACGGCCGGCCGACGCGTTCGGCGAGCCGGTCCAGCAGCCGGTTCAGCGCCGAGGCCGGTCCTGTGTAGGCGCCGACGACCGCCACGTCCAGTCCGCGGGCCGAGCGCGTCAGGTGCAGCGCCGACCACAGCTCGTCCGGGGCCGACGGCGCCCACGACTGCCACGCCCGCACCGCCGCCCCCGCCTTCGACCACGGCCAGTGCAGGAAGAACACCGTCAGCCGGGAGGCGGCGAACGTCCGGAACGTGAAGGACACCGCCACGCCGAAGTTGCCGCCGCCACCGCCCCTGCAGGCCCAGTAGAGCCCAGCGTGGTGGTCGGCGTCGCAGGTCAGCACCCGTCCGTCGGCCGTGACCAGGCGTACGGACTCCAGGGCGTCGCACGTCAGCCCGTGCTTCCTGGACACCACGCCGATGCCGCCGCCGAGCGCGAGCCCCGCGATGCCGACGGTCGGGCAGGTGCCCGCGGGAATGCTCACCCCGCGCCGGGAGAGCCGGTCGTAGACGTCGATGAGCTTGGCGCCCGCGCCGACCGTGGCCTGGCCGTCGGCGTAGGAGACCGCGTTCATCCTGGACACGTCGATCACCAGCCCGGTGCCGGTCGACCAGCCCGCGTACGAGTGGCCCCCGGAGCGGCTGGTGACCGGTACGCCGTTGGCCCGAGCGAACCCCAGGCACGCCGACACGTCGCCCGCGCTCTCGCAGTACGCCACCGCCTGCGGCCTGACCTGGTCGTAGGCCGGGTTGAACAGGCGGCGGGCCGTGGTGTACCCGGCGTCGCCCGGCAGCACGAGCGTGCCCGCCAGCTCTCGGCGCAACCTGCCCCAGTCGGGCGGCGGCGCGCCCGACCCGGCGGCCAGGCCGAGCGACCCCGGAAGAGGACCGGAAAGAGACCCAGAAAGAGGCCCAGGAATATGCGTCACTTGTCGTCGTCGCTCAGCGGGCCGTCTCTCCCACTCCGGAGATCCGCGGGGCACCGCCGCCCACCCGGGTGAGCCGCGGCACGCTCTCCCCGCCGCGCCTGAGCACGCCGTTCTTGACCAGCCGCAACGGCGAGCCCACGGGTGCGGGCGCGTCACTCGTGGTCTGCGCCAGCCGCAGGGCCAGCGCCGGGCACATGTCCACCGCCCGCCGCGCCTCCCTGGCCATGAAGCCGGGGACCTTCCTGAACGACGGGAACCCGTAGTCGTCCAGGTCCACGAACTCCGGCAGCAGGTGCGCGCACAGCCCGTGCCCCTGGCAGCGGGACCAGTCGACCTCCAGCCGGTACTCGGGCTCGGCCGCGCGCTCGGGCATCGGCAGCACGCCGCGTACCGGCCGGCCGCAGGAGCCGTGCTCCAGGTGGGTGGCGATCTCGGTCTCGAACGCGTCCAGCGCCGACAGCACGAACCTGGCCGTGCCGTCGGGGTGGAAGCAGGCCCCACGGCGCTCGACGACGCGTACGGAGCGGCGTACCGCGTCGACCGAGCCCGTGCCCTCGGCCAGGGCGCAGATGGCGCGCGCCACGTCCGGCAGGCCGAGCCGGCAGGGGCCACACTGACCGGCCGACTCGGCCGCCAGGTACGAGGCCACCCTGGCGGCCTCGCCCAGCGGGCACGTGGACTCGCCGAGCGGCACGATGATCCCGGCGCCCAGCGTGGCTCCGGCCAGTTTCATGCCCTCGCGCGAGATCACCGCCGTCCGGACGGCCTCCGGCGACAGCCACGCGCCGTGGTAGCCGCCGACGAGCACCCCGTCGCCGGGCCCCGCCTCGCACAGCGCGAGGACGTCGGCCAGCGGGGTGCCGGTGGGCGTCTCGATGACCGCGCCGTGCGCCGCGCCGCCGCTGACGGTGAGCAGGATCGTGCCGGGCTCCTTGCCGGTGCCGACCTCGGCGTACTTCTCCGGGCCGTACTCGGCCAGGAGGGCGAACTGCGCGTACGTCTCCGTGTTGGACAGCAGGGTCGGCAGCCCGTCCACGCCGCTGACCGCGGCCCGCCGTTTCCTGCCCGGCGGGATGCCCTCCTCCCCGTTGACCGCGCGGACGAGCGCGCCGCCCTCGCCGGAGATGAACCGTTCCTCGACCCCGACCACCCGGATCGGGACGCGGCTCTCGGCGCCGCCCGAGACGTTGGCCGCCCGGCGCTCGGCCACGGCCGCGGCGACGGACGCCTCGGCGACCTCGCCGCCGGCCGTGGCGACGACCACCTCGCGGGCGCCCAGCGCCTCGGCCGCCAGCACCGCGCCGTCCAGCACCAGGTGCGGATTGCGGGTGAGCAGCATGGCGTCCTTGGAGCTGGCCGGCTCTCCCTCGGCGCCGTTGACCAGGACGACGCTCTCGCCTCCAGAACCGGCCGTGTCGGCCACGGCCCGCAGCTTGCGGGCGAACGGGAACGCCGCGCCGCCCCGTCCGCGCATGTCCACCTCGTTGGCGTACGAGATGAGCTCGCCCAGCTCCAGCGGCTCCATGACGCCGTGGAGCGTGCGGTGGGCGGGCAGGTCCAGGCGCCGGCAGTGGTCGAGCCCGGCGGTCAGCCGGGCCGGACCCATGCGGAGCACCCGTGGCACTCGAGCTGGAATCACACCTTCTCCTGGGGAACCGCGAGCTCCTGTGGGACGGGGGACGGGCTCATCCCGCCTCCCGGAATCTGCGCCGCGCCTCGGCGAGGCTCACGGGCGCGTCGACCCCGCCCGCGGCCCTCGCCCTGGCGGCACCGGCCGCCGCGGCTGCCGGTACGCGGACCTTGGCCGGGCGCTCCGCCGGTACGCCCACGGCGGCGGCGGACGTCACGGCGGGCCCCTCGACCCGGTCGAGCACGACGAGCGGCCGGCGCAGCGTGGCCAGCACGCGTACGACCAGCGCACCGCCCACCGCCGCCATGCAGGCCACGTAGGACCAGGCCACCCAACCGGCCGGCGGACGCCCGGCGGTCAGCCCGTGCATGATCGCGACCGGCCAGGCCACGTACGCGGCGGAATGCAGGATCCGCCAGAGCCACGGCCTGCTCCTGGTCGCGAACCGCCCCCTGACCATCCCCGTCGCCACGGCCACGACCATCAGGTCGAAGGCCAGGGCCCCGAGTCCCACGTAGATCCCGGCGACCGGCACGACCGCCGCGCCCGGCGGCACGTGCCCCAGACTGATCATGAGCGTGATGTGCGTGAGCAGGAACGCCAGCCCGACGAGCGCGGTGGCCCGGTGCGCGAACTGGGCCCTGACCCGGTTGGCCGGCGACAGGAAGACGCGTTCGGTGGTGAGCAGGCCGAGCGCGACGGTCGCGGTCAGCAGCACCAGGGCGAACACGCCCGCGTAGAACTCGAGGAAGCCGATCCCTTGGCCGAGCAGCGCGATCCCGCGTTCCGTCCTGGTCAGCGCGAAGGCCGACAGCAGGACGGCCGCGACGGAGGCGCTCGCCCCCAGCCGGACGTTCCTGGTGTCCAGCAGGGCGGGGGCGTGCCTGGGGTGTCGTCTGTGGAGCATGTGTTTCCCTCCAAGGTCGGGTGAGGGTGCGACTCGGAAGGCTGGACGGCCCGCGCGGCCCCCGCTGATCAGCGCGCTGATCAGCACCGGCGGCCCCGGTTGATGCATGAGACGACGAACTGCATCAGCCGGTCCGGCATCACGTTGGCGAAGTCGCCGTGGTCGGTGATGGGGTTGTGCTTCTGTTCGGGGAAGGCGTCCACGGCGTACGAGGGACCCTGCGGCACGTTGTACGCGAGGGTCATCCGCAGCGCGGGGATCGCCCTGGTGCCCTGGGGACAGGCGCCGCTCTGGTCGGGGAAGACCACGTGTGTGCGGTGATTGGCGCTGTCGGTGTTCTGGCCGTCCCAGCAGCTAGGGAAGTCCAGAATACGAAGGACCTGACTGCCGCGCGGGCAAAGCGTGTATTTATCGGGACTTATGCGATTTTGGAATCCCGAGCAGCTCCACCCGGCGCGGGCGTTGGCGGCGCCGTTCGTGGCCGCCTTGGCGTCACCGGTGATGAGCCTGAGGAACCTCGGCATCGCGACCACCCTGGCGGCGGCGTTCCCGCGGAACTGGAGCGTCACGGCGCGGGCCCGCAGCACCTGGCCGACGTTGCCGTCCGGGTCATCGATGTTCGCGTCCGACCTGCGGTCCCTGAGCACCGGCCAGAAGTACGTGGACCTGTCGCTCTGGCGGCAGGTCGTGCCCGCCGCCGCGAGGCTCTCGTCGGTCGAGAACGCGTCCGTCGAGAGGTTGCCCACGTAGTCGTGCAGGTGGTGCGCCCCGTTGCTCACGCCGGGCGCGACGATGAAGTTGTCGGGGTTGTGGTGGCCGTTGCGGTTCGTGCCGCACTGCGAGACGAACGTGCCCCGTGAGCCGTTCCCGCCGGGCCGCGCGTCGGACTGGCGCTGCGCCACCTGGCGGATGTCCACGAAGTCCTCGGGGAACGGGCCCAGGTCCGCGCACTCCTCCTCGTCGCCGCCGGTCGCGGTGGGGGAGGGTGAGGCGGTCGCGGTCGCGGTGGGGGAGGCGGTGCCCGTCGGCTCCTCGGTGGGCCCGTCGCCGGGGTCCTGGGTCTGGCTGGGGACCGGGGTGGCGGTCCTGGTGGGCTGGTTGCCGCCGGGGCGGCGCGACTGAGCGGAGGGCTCCTCCTCGGGCTGAGCCGCGGGAGCGTCCGCCTCGGGCGCCTGCGTGTCCGGGGCCTGCGTGTTCGGGGCCCGCGTCTGCGGGGCCTCGGCGTCCGGCGACCGGATCGGGTCCACCGCCACGCCGCCGCCCTGGGGCGCCTGCTGGTCCTGCTGGGGGTCCTGCTGGGGGTCCTGGCCCTGCTGACTCTGGTCCTGGTCCTGCTGGCCACCAGGGTTCTGCTGGCCCTGATCCTGTTGGCCTTGGTCCTGCTGGCCGCCTTGGTCCTGCCGGCCCTGGTCTGGCTGATCGTTCTGCGGTTGGGACTGGCGGGGCTGGGGGGACCGGGTGGCTTCCGCGGGGTCACAGTGGTCGGCGAGGACCGGGCCCACGCCGATGACGGCCGCCGACACCAGGCCGGTCGCCGCCACGGCCAGCGCGGACACGGCCGCGGCCATGCGTCTGGATCTCCTCATGAATGTCTCCTCTTCTCAACCGCCAGTGCGACGGGTGGAGCAGGTGAGGGCGTCGGGGGTTCGGGCAACTGGCCGTGGTCGACCAGGCCGGTGGATTCCAGGTACGCCATGTGGCGCATCACGTAGTTGATGCCTTCCTGCGCGAACTTCCTGATCTCGGAGTTCCGCGTCCCGGACCGCACGCCCGCCACGACGGTGAAGACCTTTCCGTGCGCGGCACGCAACAGGTTCGCGAAGTCCTTGTCGAAGGCCGGCCCGCTCTCGGCCGCGAGTTGCGCCATCCAGCGCTGCTGGTCGGGGTTGGGCTCGTCGGGGAGCGCCACGCCCAGCTTCTTCGCGGTCTGGCGGGTGATCAGGTCGAGGTCCCTGTGCTCCTCCATGATCAGCTTTCCGACTTCCTTGACGCGCTGGGACTCGGCGCGGGTCTGGGCGTACTCGCCGACGGGCATTTCCCACAGGCCCGCCTGGCGTACCTTGACGAGCAGATCGCGGTCGGCGGCCGTGAGCGGCCCCGTCGAGGTCTGCGTCCACTGGGCGGCCGCGGGATCGATGGCCGGCGGCATGACCAGCGCGATCGTCACGGCGGCGGCTACGACGAAGCCGCCGAGCATGAACAACTCGCCGCGCAAAAGCCTGTGCATGGTCGGAGGTACGCGGCCGTCTCCCCCCGGGTTCACCTATGGCCGGAGATAGTTAGAAATGACTGGAGTTATCGGAGTGGCTACCGCTTGGATAACGAAGGTGTAAAGATGTGCCCCGTGCTAGGTCACCTCGACGGCAGGTTCGAGAGTGCGGATGCCGAGGCGGAGTACCGCATCGCGGTGCTTTACCAGGAGTTCGGCGGCCCTCTGCTGCGCCACGTACGCAAATCAACAGGTAACGACCTTCAGTGGGCTGAAGACGTTGTGCAGGAGACGATAGTCAGGGCCTGGCGAAACTCGGCAAGACTGCAATGGGAACCGAGCCTTATTTGGGCGTGGCTGCTTACCGTGGCCCGCCGCATAGTCATCGATGGTCGTCGGCGGAAGAGCGTCCGGCCTCAGGAGGTCGAGCCGCCGGAAGCCGACATGATGTCGGTCCCGGACGGGTCGGAGCGAGCGTTATCGGCGATGGTCGTCGCGGACGCGCTCCGATCGCTGTCCGAAGAACACCGCGAAGTCATTGAGCAGACCTACCTCAGAGACCGTACGATAAGTGAAGCGGCGGAGATTCTGGGGATCCCTCCGGGCACGGTCAAGTCCCGGCTCTACTACGGGATCCGCGCACTCCGCGAACTGCTGCGGGACAAGGGGGTAGCCGGCTGATGCACGACGGGGTGGCCGCCTACGCCCTCGGCGTCCTCGACGAAGAGGAGCACGAGGCCTTCGAACGCCACCTCGACGACTGTGAGCAGTGCCAGGCGGAGCTGATCGAGTTCACCGAGCTGCCCGACCGGCTCGACGAGCTCAAGAACGACCCCTCCTCGACGTCAGGCGACGATCCACCGATGTCGATGTCACGTTGACGTCTATCCCCTTTTCGGGTGATATCGGTATCGCGAGGCGTTGCGCCCGGTCCCGAATGGCCGGGCGGTCAAGGGGGAGGTGTTCGGTGGGCGTCGATGGTGATGCGCCCGGCCCCCCGAGCCGTCGGTTCGGCGAGGAGGGTGGTCGGCTCTCGTACGGTGGCTATCTGCGGCTGCCGGAGCTGCTCGACCAGCAGCGGCCGGAGTCGGAGGCTCCCGACGAGCTGCTTTTCATCACGATTCACCAGGTCTACGAGCTGTGGTTCAAGCTGCTGCTCCACGAGTTGGAGGCCGCCCGCGAGGCCATGTTCGCGGGGGAGCTGTGGCGGGCCAGGCATCTGTTCCGGCGGGTGCACGTGGTAGAGCGGGTGCTGATCGGGCAGGTCGACGTGCTGGAGACGATGACGCCCCAGGACTTCCTGGCCTTCCGCGCGAAGCTGGAGCCCGCCAGCGGGTTCCAGTCGGTTCAGTTCCGCGAGCTGGAGTTCCTGTCGGGGCTGAAGGACGAGCGCTATCTCGGCACCTTCAGGCACGCGGGGGAGGCGGAGCTCGCCCGGCTGCGCCGCCGGCTCGCCGAGCCCACGCTGTGGGATGCTTATGTGGCTGCCCTCTCCCAGCGTGGCCTGCCGGTCTCCGACGACGAGATCATGGGCTCGCTGCTGGCCGTGGCGAGAGACCGCGGGTCTTACGACGACCTGTGGCAACTGGCCGAAGACCTGCTGACGCACGACGAGACCGCCGCGTTGTGGCGGATGCGGCACGTCCAGATGGTCGAACGCCAGATCGGCACCAAGTCGGGCACAGGCGGCTCGACCGGTGCCCCCTACCTTCGCGGTAGGACACGCCTGCACTACTTTCCGCTGCTTTGGGAACTTAGAGCCTGGCTATGAACAAATATGGCAAACCCTCACAAAGGAGTGAGAGCGAAATGCCGCTCGACGAGGCCAAGGATGAGCTGCTCCAGCGAGCCGCGGACAGATGCGCGGCCGGCAACGAGCATGTGAGCGCCGACGAGGCGCTGTCCTTCCTGCGGCTCTACTATCGACATGTCGCGCCGGAGGACTTGCTCGACCGCAACCCCGTTGACGTCTATGGCCCCGCGATGTCCCAGAGAAAGCTCGCCGAGGTGCGGCCGCAGGGCCGGGCGGTGGTCAGGGCCTACACCCCGACGCTGGAGGAGAACGGCTGGGACCCCGGCCACTCCGTGGTCGAGGTGGTCACCGACGACATGCCGTTCCTGGTCGACTCGGTCACCATGGAGCTCGACCGGCACGACCTCGGCATCCACTTGGTGGTCCACCCGCAGATGCGGGTGCGCCGCGACATGACCGGCCGGATGCTCGGCCGCGGCCAGGAGGACGTGACCGGCCAGGTGCTGGTCGAGTCGTGGATCCACATCGAGATCGACCGCCAGTCCGACCCCACGACGCTCAAGGGCATCGAGACCGACCTGCAGCGGGTGCTCAGCGACGTACGCTACGCGGTCGAAGACTTCGCCAAGATGCACGCCCTGGCCGTGCAGACCGCGGAAGACCTCAGCATGAACCCGCCGCCGCTGGAGCCCGCGGAGGTCGAGGACAGCCTCGACCTGCTGCGCTGGCTCGCCGACGGGCACTTCACCTTCCTCGGCTACCGGGAGTACCGCCTGGAGGACACCGCCGAGGGCGCGACGCTGCGCGCGCTGCCCGGCGCGGCGCTCGGCATCCTGCGCGACGACAAGGTCGGCTCGGAGAGCTTCGCCGCGCTGCCCGCCGAGATGCGGGCCAAGGCGCACGAGAAGCAGCTCATGATCATCACCAAGGCCAACTCCAGGGCCACCGTGCACCGGGCCACCTACCTCGACTACATCGGGGTCAAGCTGTTCTCCCCCGAGGGCGAGGTGATCGGGGAGCGTCGCTTTCTCGGCCTGTTCACCCACGTGGCCTACAACGAGTCGATCTCCCGTATCCCCGTGCTGCGGCGCAAGCTCGCCGGGGTGCTCGACAAGGCCGGGCTGGCCCCCGACAGCCACGACGGCAAGGACCTCATCGAGATCCTGGAGACGTTCCCGCGCGACGAGCTGTTCCAGACCTCGGTCGACCAGCTCGAACCGATCGCCCTGGGCGTGCTGCGGCTGCGCGAGCGCAAGCAGGTCAAGCTGTTCCTGCGGCGCGACGACTACGGCCGCTACATCTCGTGCCTGATCTACCTGCCGCGCGACCGCTACACCACCAAGGTGCGGCTGAAGATGCAGGAGGTGCTGCTCAAGGCCCTGGGCGGCAAGTCGCTCGACTACAGCGCGATGATCGGCGAGTCGGTGCTCGCCCGGCTGCACGTGGTCGTGCGCGGCGAGCGCGGCAGGCCGCTCCCGCCCCCGGGCGTGGACGTGGAGGAGCTGGAGGCGCGTCTGGCCGCCATCACCCGCTCCTGGGAGGACGATCTGGCCACCGCGCTGGGCGAGATGACCTCCGAGGCGGAGGCGCCCCCGTTGACCAGGCGCTACGCCTCGGCCTTCCCCGAGGGCTACAAGGCCGACTTCCCGCCCCAGGTGGCCGTGGTCGACCTGCGGCGGCTGGAGGAGCTGGCCGAGGCGGGCGGCGACGGGGACCGGGTCGGGATCAACCTGTACGAGCCGTACGACGCGACCGACGGGGAGCGGCGGCTGAAGATCTACAAAGTCGGCTCGCCCATCTCCCTGTCGCAGGCGCTGCCGCTGATCCAGCGGCTCGGCGTCGAGGTCGTGGACGAACGCCCCTACGAGATCGACCGGGACAACGACCCCGCCACCAAGAACGCCTGGATCTACGACTTCGGGCTCCGCCACGCCCCCACCGACGAGGTGGACAGGAACGACTTCAAGCGGCTCTTCCAGGACGGGCTCACCGCCCTGTGGCAGGGGCGGGTGCAGGCCGACGACTTCAACGCGCTGATACTGAAGGCCGGGCTGACCTGGGAACAGGTCGAGATCCTGCGCGTCTACGCCAAATACCTGCGCCAGACCGGGAGCACGTTCTCGCAGCCGTACATGGAGCGGGTGCTCAGGGACAACGTGCGGGTGGCGCGGCTGCTGGTGCGCCTGTTCGAGGCCAAGCTCGACCCGCGGCGGGCCGAGGACGTGCGGGTCGACCTCGTCGAGGCGCTCACCGAGGAGATACTCGGGGCGCTGGACGAGGTGGTCTCGCTCGACGAGGACCGGATCCTGCGGGCGTACCTGGAGATGATCCAGGCGACCTTGCGCACCAACTACTTCCAGACGGTCGACGGCGCGCGCAAGCCGTACATCTCGCTGAAGTTCGACCCCGAGGCCATCAGCGTGCTGCCCCTGCCGCGGCCGAAGTTCGAGATCTTCGTGTACTCGCCGCGGGTCGAGGGCGTGCACCTCCGGTTCGGGAAGGTGGCACGGGGCGGGCTGCGGTGGTCGGACCGCATGGAGGACTTCCGTACGGAGATCCTCGGGCTGGTGAAGGCGCAGATGGTGAAGAACACCGTCATCGTGCCGACCGGCTCCAAGGGCGGGTTCGTCGTCAAGCGCCCGCCGAGGTCCGGCAGGCGGGAGGACCTCCTCGCCGAGGGCGTGGCCTGCTACCGGATGTTCATCTCCGGCCTGCTCGACGTCACCGACAACCTCGTGGACGGCAAGGTCGTGCCCCCGCCCGACGTGGTCAGGAACGACGGCGACGACACCTACCTCGTGGTCGCCGCCGACAAGGGCACCGCCACCTTCTCCGACATCGCCAACAGCGTGGCCAAGGAGTACGGCTTCTGGCTGGGCGACGCCTTCGCCTCCGGCGGCTCGATCGGCTACGACCACAAGGCCATGGGCATCACCGCCCGCGGCGCGTGGGAGTCGGTCAAGTACCACTTCCGCACCATGGGCGTCGACGTCCAGAACGCCGACTTCACGGTGGCCGGGATCGGCGACATGTCGGGCGACGTGTTCGGCAACGGCATGCTGCTGTCGCGGCACATCCGGCTGGTGGCCGCGTTCGACCACCGGCACATCTTCGTCGACCCGGCGCCCGACGCCGCCCGCACGTTCGCCGAGCGGCGCCGCCTGTTCGAGCTGCCGCGCAGCTCCTGGGAGGACTACGACGCCGAGCTGATCTCGCCCGGCGGCGGCGTCTTCCCGCGTACGGCCAAGTCCATCCACATCACGCCCCAGATGCGCGCGGCGCTCGGCATCACGGCGCACGTCAACTCGATGGCGCCGAACGACCTGATCAGCGCCATCCTGCGGGCCCCTGTCGACCTGCTGTGGAACGGCGGCATCGGCACCTACGTCAAGGGCGGCTCCGAGTCCAACGCCGACGTGGGCGACAAGGCCAACGACGCACTCCGGGTCGACGCCGCCGCGCTGCGCTGCAAGGTCGTCGGCGAGGGCGGCAACCTCGGGCTCACGCAGCTCGCCAGGATCGAGTTCGCGCTCAACGGCGGGCTGGTCAACACCGACTTCATCGACAACTCGGCCGGCGTGGACACCTCCGACCACGAGGTGAACATCAAGATCCTGCTCGATCAGGTCGTACGCGACGGTGAGCTGACCGACAAGCAGCGCAACCAGGTCTTCACCTCTATGACCGACGAGGTCGCCGACCTGGTGCTGCGCGACAACTACGCGCAGAACGTGGTGCTCGCCGTCGCCCGCGACCAGGCCGTCGACATGCTCCACATCCACGCCCGCTACCTGCGCAAGCTGGAGCGCGACGGGCTGGTCAACCGGGAGCTGGAGTTCCTGCCCTCGGACAAGACGCTGGCCGAGCGGCGCCAGGCCAAGCTGGGGCTGACCGCGCCGGAGTTCTCGGTGCTGCTGGCCTACACCAAGCTGGTGGTCGACGCCGAGCTGCTGGGCTCCGACCTGCCCGACGACCCCTACCTGGCCTCGTGGCTGGTGTCGTACTTCCCGTCGGCGCTGCGGGAGCGGTTCCGCACGTACATGGACGAGCACCCGCTGCGCCGCGAGATCATCACCACCTGCGTGGTGAACGAGCTGGTCAACTCGGCGGGCACCACGTTCATGTACCGCTTCGGGGAGGACACGGGGGCCTCGACGCCCGACATCGTGCGGGCGTACCTGGTGGCGCGGGAGGTCTTCGACCTGTCGAGCTTCTACCGGGCCGTGGAGTCGCTGGAGGACCAGGTCGACACCGCCACCCAGATCGCCATGCTCCTGGAGGCCCGCAAGCTGGCCGAGCGCGGCACCCGGTGGCTGCTGATCAACCGCCGGCCGCCGCTGGACCTGGCCGGGTCGGTCAGCTTCTTCCTGAAGGGGGTCAACGGGCTGCCCGCCTACGTCCCGAAGCTGCTGACCGGGCCCGACCTGAGCGCGTACGAGGAGCGCCGCGACTCGTTCGTGGCCCGCGGGGTGCCGGTGGAGCTGGCCGAGCGGGTGTCCGGGATGGTGCCGGCGTACTCGACGCTGGATCTGGTGGAGATCGCGTCCCTGGCGGAGCGGCCGGTCAGCGAGGTGGCGGAGGTCTACTTCGACCTGGCCGACCGGCTGCAGATCGCCCGGCTGCGCGAACGCGTCATCGCGCTGCCCCGTGACAACCGGTGGAACTCGATGGCCCGCTCCGCGCTGCGCGACGACCTGTACGCCGCGCACGCCTCGCTCACCCGCGACGTGCTGGCGCACAGCAAGCCGGGGCTGTCTCCGGAGGAGCGGCTGGCGCGCTGGTCGGAGGCCAACTCGGCGGCGGTCGCGCGGGCCAGGCAGACGTTGTCGGAGATCTGGGAGAGCGACCACTTCGACCTGGCCACGCTGTCGGTGGCGCTGAGGGCCATCCGGACGCTCGTGGCGTCCAGCAACCTCCCCCACACGGAGGCGTAGCCGTTCGGGCCGTGGGCGGGCCTTCCAGGCCCGTCCACCGCCCTCCGGCGCCGCGCCCGGCAGCTCACGCGGACCTCACAGGCCCGTACGGGGCGGCCGCGCGGCCTCTTCACCGGGCGAGCCCGCGGGTCACCAGGGCAAGTTCCCACGTCACCAGGCGCGGCGGTTCACCAGGGCGAGTGCCCAGGTCACCAGGCGCGGCGGTTCACCAGGGCGAGGCGTCGGCGGCCCGGTGGACGGCGGTCATCAGCTCCGCCCGGTCCACGCCCGCCAGGGCGAGGGCGCGCGGGACGGTGCCGACCTCCGCCTCCAGGACCCCGAGCAGCACATGGGCGGGCCGCAGGTCGCGCTTGCGGCCGACGCGGGCGAAGCCCCGTTCGAGCGCGAGCCGGACCGAGGCCCCCATGCCGGGCCGCCGGTCGGGGTCGGGGGCCGGGCTCGGGAGGGACAGGGCGCCGGGCGAGACCCCGACGGCGTTCAGGCTGTGCTCGAACTCCCGGTCGAGTGCCGCGCGGAGCGCCGCGCGGTCGAGCCCGGCCGTCGCCAGGGCGGTGCGGGCCGCCGTGTCGCCATGGGCGGCGATGCCCAGCAGCAGGTGGTGCGCCTCGACCGCCGCCGACCCGTCGGCCCTGGCCTCGCCCGCGCCCACCTCCATGACCTCGTTGATGTAGTGGTCGATCGCGCTCACTGTCGCCTCCTCAGCGTGACCCCGGCCGAGATCAGCCGCTTGGCGTGTTTCTTGTGGACCGCCTGGCGCGTGACCCCGAGGGCCTCGGCGACCTGGGGCCAGCTCCAGCCCGCCCGCATCGCCTGCTCGACCGCCGCGTTCTCCAGTTGGTCGGCCAGCCGCCGCAGGGCCGCCACCGCCGCGAGCGCGTCGGCGGGTTCCTGGGGAACGGGAAGCTCGTCAGCCGACATGTTAGCAACCGTAGTTGACTAATGCCGGATCGGTCAAAGACCCGGCGGCTACTGGCCGGTGGCCCGGGTGAGCGCGCCGTCGTGGGCGATCACGGGCGCCGCGGCGGGGGCGGTGAGCGGGGGGACCGCGGTGGCGTACTGGTGCGTCTCGATGAGCCTGAGGTTGCGCCGCAGCACCGGCGTGCTGATCGCCCACCTGGCCGGCTCGGGGACCGAGATGTAGTCGTCTTCGGCCGTCTTGGTCGTGGTGGAGGTGGTGCGGGACAGCGAGTATTGGATCAGCGCGCCGCCGTCCTCGGTGCGCAGGGCGTAGACGGGGAAGCTCTCGGCGCTGAAGATCGAGTCGTAGCTGAACCCGTCGCTCTTGGCCTGCTCGCGGTGCGCGGCGATCTGCTCGGCCACGTCGGTCGTGTAGGGGCCGGTGGCGAGCAGGCCGGCCGTGACCCCCGCGGTGCCCGTCTCGGCCACGCTGGCGTGCACAGGGCCGATGAACTGCGGGCTGATCGTCACGGTCTTGTCGTCGGACGCCACCACCGAGGCGTAGCCGTCGGCGTCGAGCTTGATCGCGGGCAGCTCCTGCCCCGGCAGAAGCTCGGCCATCGAACTGAGCCGCCAGCGGTCGGACCTGGCGAACGTCAGCAGCGTCGGCCGCCCGTCGCGCGTCGCCAGCGCGCTGAACCACGGCGCCTGCTCCTCCTGCGGGAAGCGCGGCACGAACAACGTCGGCGGGCCCCACTGATAGCGCGGCGGCGCGTAGCCGGTGGACAGGAAGGCCGCCACGGAGAGCTGCCACTGGCCGCCCACCATCTGGTCGAGCGCCATCGCCAGGCGCCCCTCGAGCTCGTCCTGCCCCTCGCGCCCGGCCGACACGCGGAGCAGGTCGTCGGTGACGGTGACCGCGTCGAACGCCTCGGCGGCCTCCGACCGCGTGACGGCCGGCTCGTCGAGGGAGGCCGAAGGGCTCGGCGAGGCCGACGCCGCAGGCGTCGCGGGCGGCGGCTGGGCACCGCCTGAGCAGGCGGTCGCCGCGGCGAGCAGGCCGGCGGCGAGCGCCAGCGCCTTCCGCCGACCGTATGCACGCACCTCGCCATGTTATTCGGGTGCGCGGGGGTCGCGTACCCTTGGGAGACGTGGCAGGCATCGATCCGGCAGAAGAGATCAACGAGCTTCGGGGCACGCTCCGCAGCATCCAGGACGTGCTCGACCTCGACGCGATGCGCAAGCAGATCGCGGAGCTGGAGCAGCAGGTTGCCGCGCCCGACCTGTGGGACGACCCCGACCAGGCCCAGAAGGTCACCAGCAAGCTCTCCCACCTCCAGGGCGAGCTCAACCGTGTCGACGGCGTCGCGCGCCGCCTCGACGACCTCTCGGTCCTCTACGAGC
This sequence comes from Nonomuraea antimicrobica, assembly GCF_039536965.1. Taxonomy (NCBI): domain Bacteria; kingdom Bacillati; phylum Actinomycetota; class Actinomycetes; order Streptosporangiales; family Streptosporangiaceae; genus Nonomuraea; species Nonomuraea antimicrobica. The sequence goes on from NZ_BAAAZP010000022.1 coordinate 50,844, forward strand.
TGGCGGCCGAGGAGGGCGACGACGACACGCGCGCCGAGGCCGACAAGGAGCTCCAGTCACTGAGGTCCGACATCGGCGCGATGGAGGTGCGCACGCTGCTGTCGGGCGAATACGACGCGCGCGAGGCCCTTGTCACGATCAACTCCCAGGCCGGCGGCGTCGACGCGGCCGACTGGGCGGAGATGCTGCTGCGCATGTACCTGCGGTGGGCCGAGCGCAAGGGCTACTCCACCGAGGTCTACGACACCTCCTACGCCGAAGAGGCCGGCATCAAGTCGGCCACGTTCACGATCAAGTCCCCCTACGCCTACGGCACGCTGCGCGGCGAGCACGGCACGCACCGGCTGGTCCGCATCAGCCCGTTCGACAACCAGGGGCGGCGGCAGACCTCGTTCGCCGGGGTCGACATCGTGCCGGTCGTCGAGCAGACCGACCACATCGACATCATCGAAGACGAGATCCGCGTCGACGTCTACCGCTCCAGCGGCCCCGGCGGCCAGGGCGTCAACACCACCGACTCGGCCGTGCGCATCACGCACCTGCCGACCGGCATCGTGGTCTCCTGCCAGAACGAGCGCTCGCAGTTGCAAAATCGGGCCACGGCCATGAACGTGCTGCAGGCCAAGCTGCTCGAGCGCAAGCGGCAGGAGGAGGCCGAGAAGATGTCGGAGCTGCGGGGCGCCACGACCACGTCGTGGGGCACGCAGATCCGCAACTACGTGCTGCACCCGTACCAGATCGTGAAAGACCTGCGTACGGGCACCGAGGCCGGCAACCCGTCAGCCGTGCTCGACGGCGACCTCGACGGGTTCATCGAGGCGGAGATCCGCTGGATGCGTCGCCAGGAGTCAGAGACCGCTTAGGTGCTCGACCGCCAGGGTCAGCACGAGCAGGGCGACGACCAGCAGCGCGATGAGGGCGGGTGACAGCCCGGCGAAGCCGTGGTGCATCCGCTCTCTGTTGGCGCGACAGACCGGGCAACGCCCCTCGATCACGGGGTGGGCACACTGCGCGCATACGAGGTGTTGGCAACTCATGACAGCCCCAAGTCTAGCCGCACAATCGTTTTGTTTCCGTTATGGACGTTTCCATGCCAGTCTTCCCCCTAGACTGTCGTCTGGCCAATCGGAACGTCGATCATTGGTAAAGACCGCGCCTCCGATCGGCCGGTGGCGGGAAGTGGGCATGTGCCACCCTCGCTTCCGTCCTGACCCCTAGACTGGCATGCCGTGATGCTCTCGTGATTCATTTCGATAATGTCACCAAGGTCTACGCGAACCAGAACCGGCCCGCCCTCGACCACGTGTCCGTTGACGTGGACAAGGGTGAGTTCGTGTTCCTCGTCGGTCCTTCAGGATCAGGCAAGTCCACGTTCCTGCGCCTGGTACTGAAGGAGGAGCGGCCGAACTCCGGCGCGATCCACGTCGCCGGCAAGGATCTGGCCCGCCTGTCCAACTTCAAGGTGCCGCACCTGCGCCGCCGCATCGGCTGCGTGTTCCAGGACTTCAGGCTGCTCCCGAACAAGAACGTCTACGAGAACGTGGCGTTCGCCCTCGAGGTCATCGGCAAGCCACGGCGGTTCATCCGCAAGGTGGTGCCCGAGGTCATCGAGCTGGTCGGCCTGGAAGGCAAGGCCCACCGTATGCCCGACGAGCTGTCCGGCGGCGAGCAGCAGCGCGTCGCCATGGCCCGCGCGTTCGTCAACCGGCCGATGATCCTGCTGGCCGACGAGCCCACGGGCAACATCGACCCCGCGACGAGCATCGGCATCATGAAGGTGCTCGACCGCATCAACAGGACTGGCACCACTGTCGTCATGGCCACGCACGACGCCGCCATCGTCGACTCCATGCGTAAGCGTGTCGTGGAGCTGGAGGACGGCAAGATCGTCCGTGACCAGTCGCGTGGCGTTTACGGCCAGGCGTACTGACAGGGAGCTGCAGACAGAACATGCGGGCGAATTTCATCTTCTCCGAGGTCTGGATCGGCCTCCGTCGCAACCTGACCATGACCATCGCCGTGATCATCACCGTGGCGGTCGGCATGGCGATGCTGGGCGTGGGCCTGATGATCAACAGCCAGGTCGGGCTGATGAAGTCCTACTGGAACGACAAGGTCGAGATCTCGGTCTTCCTCTGCAAGAAGGGGAGCGCCATGCCGGCCTGTGACGGCAAGGCGATCACGCCCGCGCAGACCAAGGAGCTCGAAGAGCTGATCAAGGGCACCCCTGGCGTCGCGGAGGTGTTCTTCGAGAACGCGTCGACTGCTTACGAGAACTTCAAGGAGTCGTTCTCGTCGAACCAGGCGCTCGTGAACGCGACGAAGGTCGACGACCTTCCCGAGTCGTTCCGGATCAAGCTCCAGGACCCCAACAACTACCAGTCGGTGATCCAGGCGGTGAAGGGGCAGCCGGGCGTCGCCGAGGTGACGGACCAGAAGCAGCTCATCGCCCCGTTCTTCGACATGCTCGACAAACTGGCGGTCGCCGCGCTCACCGTGGCGATCATCCTGGTGCTCGCGGCGGCCCTGCTGATCGGCAACACGGTGCGGCTGTCGGCGTTCAACCGGCGCAGGGAGACGGGCATCATGCGGCTGGTCGGCGCGTCCAACCTCTACATCCAGCTTCCCTTCGTCATGGAAGGCGTCATCGCCGGTCTCGTGGGCGGGGTCTTCGCGGCGGTCATCCTGATCACGGCGAAGGTCTTCCTGTTCGACGGGCTCGTCGGCTTCCTCGGCACGGCCCAGCTCGGCTGGAACGACGTGGCCCAGACCATCACCATCACGATGATCATCGGTGTCGTGATCTGTATCCTGGCCTCGTTCGTGACGCTGCGTCGCTACCTCAGGGTCTAGCGGTGCGCATGGGTCGGCGTCGTCCCGGTCGCCGGTAAAGTCGAAGCATGCCACGTGAGACCGGGCGGAAGGTCATCGCCCAGAACAAACGTGCTCGGCACGACTACCACGTCGAGGACACTTTCGAGGCGGGTCTCGTGCTGCAGGGCACCGAGGTGAAGTCGCTGCGCGAGGGCCGCGCCTCGCTCGTCGACGGCTACGCCACCGTCGAAGGGGACGAAGCGTGGCTGCTCAACGTGCACATCCCCGAATATTCACAGGGCACGTGGACCAACCACGCGGCCCGGCGCAAGCGCAAGCTGCTGCTGCACCGTAAAGAGATCGACAAGCTCGCCGCCAAGACGAAGGAGGGCGGGCTGACGATCGTGCCGCTGTCCCTCTACTTCAAGGACGGCCGGGCCAAGGTCGAGATCGGCATCGCCCGCGGCAAGAAAGATTGGGACAAACGGCAGTCGCTAGCGGAGCAGCAGGCCAAGCGGGAGATGGCCCGCGCCCTGCGCTACCGCAACCGATGAGACGGCGGCATCTCCACCCATGACACGCGCCCGCCGCACCCTGGCCGCGACCGTCACACTGGCGGTCGCGAGCACCATGCTGACCGGCTGCTTCGAGGAGCCCTCGCCGCACGACGCGCTGCGCGACTTCCTCGTGGGCTGGCAGTCGGAAGACTACGAGCTGGCCGCCGGCCGCACCGACGGCGACGTGGCGACCGTGCGCAAGGCGCTGGCCGACGCCAAGCTCGAGCTGGACGCGGCCTCGTTCCGCTTCAAGGTCACGGGCGTCAGCACGACCGGCGCCGAGTCCAAGGCCACCTTCCACGCCGAGGTGGACCTGGGGGAGAACAACCCCCTGTGGGAGTACGACGGCATGCTGCCGCTGCACCTGGTCGGCGGCGCGTGGAAGGTCCGCTGGTCGCCCTCCGTGCTGCACCCGCAGCTCAAGGAGGGCCAGCGGTTCGCGGTCGACACCGAGCCCAACGCGCGCCAGCCGGTGGTCGACCGGGCCCGCGACGCGCTGCAGAGCGACCGCGACCTCTATGTGGCCGGCGTCTACCCGGCCAAGCTCGGCGACCAGGCCGAGCGCGTGGTCGCGCAGCTCTCCGAGGTCACCGGCTACGCCCAAGACCGGCTGCTGAGCCGCGTCAGGTCGTCGCCACCCGACAAGTTCGTGCAACTGGTGACGTTCGGGCGCTCGCGCTACGAGGCGGTCAAGCCGAAGCTCGACGCCATCGCCGGGATCGAGGTCGACCGGCAGCCGCAGCCGGTCAGCCCCGACCCGCCCCGGCAGATCGTGGGCATGGTCAGCGCGCTCACGCCCGAGACCGAGCAGAAGCTCGGCGGGCCGCAGCGGGCCGGTGACTCGGTGGGCACGAGCGGCCTGCAGCAGGCCTACCAGGACTACCTGACCGGCTCCACCGAGACCAAGGTCGTCACGCTCGACCTCAAGACCGGCGAGCAGGTCGCCGAGCTGAAGAGGTGGGCCGGGCGGCAGAACGTGCCGGTCGAGACCACCATCGACCGGGCCACGCAGGCCGCCGCCGAGCAGGCGGTGGCCGGCACCCCCTCCAGCGCGCTGGTGGCGGTGCAGCGCGACACCGGTGAGATCCTCGCGGTCGGCACCAAGAACCTGCACCAGGAGCGCGACGCGCTGGCCGGTAAGTTCCCGGCCGGCACGGCGTTCTCGATCGTGGCCGCCGACGCGCTGCTCAAGAAGGGCGTGAGCCCCAAGCAGCGGCTGGCCTGCCCGCAGGAGCGCACGGTGGGCGGGGCCAAGTTCGTCCAGGTCGGGCAGGCGGCGGGCGTCACGACGTCGGCCTCGTTCCAGGAGAACTTCGCCAAGGGCTGCGTGACCGCGCTGGCCTCGCTGGCCCGCCGGGTCACGGCCGACGACCTGATCAAGAGCGCCCAGGCGTTCGGGGTGGGGCAGCCGTGGCGGCTGCCGCTGAAGTCGTTCAGCGGCAGCCGTCTGAAGCTCGACAGCGACGCCGACAAGGCCAAGGCCATCGCGGGCCAGAACGTTCAGGTGAGCCCGCTCGGCATGGCCCTGGTGGCCGCGGCGGTCGCCTCGGGCACCTGGCGCCCGCCCGTGCTGGTGACCAACCCCAAGGCGCCCGACCCGGCGGCCGAGCCGACCCCGGCCATCCAGCCGGCCCCGGTGCCGGTCGACCCGGAGGTCCGAGCGACGCTGCAGACGATGATGCGGGCCGGTGCGGCGAGCACGCCCGCCCAGGGGGGCAAGGGCCGGGTCTACGGCATCACGGCCACGGCGGCAGATCAGCAGACCTGGTTCGTCGGCTGGCAGGGCGATGTGGCCATCGCGGTGCTGGCGAAGAACCACGACGCCGGAGCCGTGGCGGGCGACTTCTTCGCGGCCCTCGGTAACTCATCGTGAAAAAGTCGTGACACGGAGCAACCATCCCTCTCTCGTACGGCGTCTTACTGAGTGACTGGGCCCGCTCGGGGGGTTGCGGTCCCAGTCGCCGTGATGAGATCAGGACTTCATCTCGGGGGAAGTCCTGCCGTCCGGACCGGCTCGACCCTGCCGGTCGGCCCCCGGGAGCGTGTGCCTTGAGCCGCGCTCCCGGGGGTTTCGCCATGCCCGGCCACGGGGAATTAAGTTGGCGTTGATGGTGTTGTCGCGTGTACATTCATGTTGCTCGCCGGAGATCGCCAGATCCCAGATCGTGAGATCCACGGCGGGTTGACAACTGCACAGGGGGTGACTGGCTTCGACTTTGACCTTGCAAGCCAGGTGAAGCGGGCCGAGGACTGCGGACATAACCTCGTTAATCCTGTGACCGCAAACAACAAGTGCCAATTCCAAGAGCACTGTGGCTGCCAGGGACTCCCTGGCGCTCGCTGCCTAAGTAGCGAAACCACTGTCAGCCCGGGAGTGCCTTCGGCCCGGTGTCTGGCATCATCAGAAGGCTCCACCGTTCGACCCGGCCACGGGGAAGATCGGGAAACCTAACAGTGGCTGAGCCCGTCGGCGACTCGCCTGCGTGATCGCCGGGGCTGAGAAAAACACAGCAGGCTGCGCCCGGAGAAGCCCTGACCTGGGGTTGAAGGACGCGGGTTCGATTCCCGCCACCTCCACCATTTCATACCGCCTCTTACCTGCGGAAACGCCGTAGGGAAGGGGCGGTTTCGTGTCTGTGGGGCACCAGCGGCTACCGGGGGTGCCAACGGCTGCCGCGAGGGCGGGCCTCCGTCGGAGTCTGCTTGTCGTCCCCTGTCTCTTGAGTCGGCGAGGCGGAAACAGGTCTCCAGGTTCTCGCCGGGGGTCTTGCGGGCTCTTGGGCGGCCCCGTCTGTGGAGAACGGGCCGGTCGCGGAGGGGTGACCCGGGGTCGTGGCGCTACGCGGCGAGAGGAGTCGCGCTCTCACCGTGACCAAAAGACTGCTTTGTATGTGCTTAGGTTGGTTCTTGACAATTCGTGGGCCGGAGTGAGGTTGAAGGGTGTCAAGGTACGACTGGCGTCATTCGGTGTTCGCGCCGCTCGTGGGCCTCGTGGTGTCCGGGGTGCTGATGGTGTCCGGCGCGGTGAAGGGGCTGCTGGAGTTCGTGGGGGCGACCACGGCTCCGGTGGCGGCCGAGCTGATCGTCACGCTCATCATCGCGGTGTTCCTGACCACCATCCTCAGGATCGTCAGGGCCGTACCGGACATCAGGCGGGAGAGCGCCGCGACCGCGCGGGCCGTGGCGAGCGTCCAGGCGGTCAAGACGAATGAGGACACGCTGGTGGCGCGGCGGCTCAAGCTGTTCAGGGAGGCGGCCGACGCCGGGGGCGACTGCGAGGCGGTGCTGAGCGCCCGCTCCGCGCTGGACGAGGGCGAGATGGCCAACAAGCACCATCTCGACCACGCGCTCATCTGGGCGCTGCCGGTCTTCGGATTCATCGGCACCGCGCTGACGATGGCCGCGATGGTGGGCTCGTTCTCCAACGCGCTCGACAGCCAGGGCGACACCGGCGTGCTGATCGCCGCGCTCAAGCAGCACGTGCTGCCCGAGCTGGCCTCGGCGTTCGGCGTGACCATGATCGCGCTGTTCCTGAGCGTGCTCGCGTTCGGCGCCATGAGCCTGGTCGAGCGGGCCGAGCGGGCCGGGGTGGCGGCGGCCGACGAGGTGTTCCTGGTCTACCTCGCGCGGCTGCCCACCCGGCAGGCCGGCCCGCTCGCCCAGACAGGTCCCGATCTGAAGGGGCTCACGCACGAGCTGGCCATGTCCAGAGGCCGGACGGAGGAACTGGTCAAGGGGCTCGACGCGCTGCGCACCGCGGTCGAGCGGCTCAGCGCCGTGGAGAGCCGTCCGCAGCGGTACACGCTGGTGAGGGAGCAGTGAGGAAGCGGGCCGTCAGGTCGTTCGCGCCGCCGCTCGACCTGCGCTTCATCGACCTGTTCATGGCCATCGTGCTCGCGCTGTCGTTCGTCGCGATCATGCTGACGGTCGTGACGCGGATGCTGCCGACGGATGACGCCACGCCGACCCCGCGCGAGCAGAAAAGCGTGGCCCAGCTCGAACGACAGCTCGACGCCGCCGTACGGGCCCAGCGCGCGGCGGAGGCCGAGCTGCGCGCGACCCAGGAGCAGATCGCCGAGCAGACCGCCTTCGCCCTGCCCTGGTGGCTGATCGGCTTCTGCGCACTGCTCGGCATGCTGGCCGTGTTCATGAACTGGCGGGTACGGCTGTGGAACAAGGGCAGCCTGCCGCGGTGGTGGACGTGGTTGCTGGTGACGCTGGTCGTGGTCGTGGTGACGGTCGTGATCCGCTCGCTGAGCGACGGCCAGGGCTACCTGCTGCTCGCCGAGATCCCCTGGTGGGCGGCCGACGTGCTCTGCCTGGGGTTGCTGCTGGTCGCGTACGTGTTGATCTCCGACATCCGCGACCGGCACCTCACACTGGGCAAGATCAGGGGCCGGTTCGCGGTGGACCGGTAGGGCGGGAGGCTGTTCAGCCGAACGTCACTCCAGTCACACCTTTACCGGATAGCGTCGCGATCATCCCCTTACGGATGGAGATGTGATGTTGCGTCGAGCCCTGGGCGTGCTGGTCGCCGCCGGAGCCCTGCTGCTGACGGCCCTCCCCGCCGCCGCCACGGCCGTCGAGCCCCTTCCCCGTGCCCACGCGCACAACGACTACGAGCACGAGCGCCCGCTCCTTGACGCGCTCGACCACGGCTTCACCAGCGTCGAGGCCGACATCTACCTGGTGGACGGCGAGCTGCGCGTCGGGCACGACCCCGAGGACCTGCGCCCTGGACGTACGCTTCAGTCCCTCTACCTCGACCCGCTGGCCCGGCGCGTCCGCCACGGCAGCGTCTACCCCGGCAGCCGCCAACAGCTCCAGCTCCTGGTGGACATCAAGAACAACGGCGCCGCGACCTACACCGAGCTGGACAAGGTGCTGCGGACCTACGACAAGATGCTCACCACCTACCACAAGGGCAAGGTCAAGCCCGGTGCGGTGACCGTCGTGATCAGCGGTGACCGACCGCGCGAGCTGATGGCGGCCCAGGAGCGGCGCCGCGCCTTCTACGACGGCCGCCTGTCCGACCTCGGCCAGGGCAACCCGGGCCTGATCCCGCTGATCAGCGACAACTGGACCAACCACTTCACCTGGACCGGCGTGGGCGAGATGCCGGCCGCCGAGCGGGACAAGCTTCGCCAGATCGTGGCCACCGCGCACCGCGACGGCCAGCGCGTACGGTTCTGGGCCACCCCCGACGCGGCCGGCCCGGCGAGGGACGCGCTCTGGCGCGAGCTGGTCGCGGCCGACGTCGACCACGTCAACACCGACGACCTGGCGGGGCTGGAGCAGTTCCTGCGCGCCAACGACCGGACGGACCGGGCACCGGCCTAATCTGATCGCATCTGCGGCTTATCCCGGGTATGGTCCGGAACCAGACTGGCCGCGGGACTTCGGTGCGACTTCCGGAAACCGCCTTTGAAGCGATGCTTCGCAGCTCGTGCCCTCATTCCCCGGCCAGTCCGCGACCCCGGGGGAGCCGATGGAGACCTTTGCCGACCTGATCGAGTGCGAGGACGTCCTGCTCTTCGCGAACGCGGCGATCACCTCGACCGGCCAGCGCGAGTTCCACAGCGCGGCCGGCGAGCAGCGGCTCTCCCTCGGCTTCCTGCACGACTACGTGCACGGCAACTACCCCGACCTGTACGCGGCGACGCTCGCGCTCGACATCAACGAGCACAACGCCGCCCTGATCATCGCCAACCTGCTCGGCAGGAAGGGCGGCGCCGGCGACGCGCGGCTGATCGCCTGGCGGCTGGGGCGCATGAGCCCGCCCCGGGTCTACCGGCTCTTCGAACGACTGCGCCGCGAGGGCGTCAACAACCGGCGCACCCGGGCGCTCGTCCGCGACTGGCTGGCCGCGCGGCCCGACCCGGCCCTCGACGCGGTCAAGTACCGTACGGCGATGAAGTCGGCCGTCCGGCACGCGCACCTGCGCCTGCCGGGCGAGCTGGGTGACTTCCTGTTCGCGCCGTTCCGCCGCACCCGCTACGACACGCCCGTCCTGGAGGCGTGGCGGCGGGCACACTACGACAAGGCCGCCCTGTACGAGCTGCCGTACACGGTCGCCGAGGGCTTCGCCGCCCGCCACGGCATCGGCCGGGCGATCTTCCTGGAGCGCATCGCGCCCCGGCTGACCCGGCTGGAGCGGCTGCGGCTGGCGGAGTCGGCCGAGCGCGACGGCGTCCGCACCGAGGTGGACCTGGCCGCGATGCCGCTGGTCAGGGTGGCCTCGTACGTGCTCTCGCTGGCTGCCGGTGTGCGGGAGCGGCGGCGGGACGAGCTGGTCGCGGCGCTGCGGGCGGCGGCGGCCAGGACGGCCGGGGCCCGGGCCGGCACCTGGGGGGACGTGGCGGCGGTGCTGGACGACAGCTTCTCCTCGTTCGGCTCCCCGGTGAAGCGCCGCCGGCCGCTGGCCGTCGCGCTGGCCTGCCACTACCTGCTGGAGGCGCTGGCCGGGTCGTACCGCGATCTGTGGCTCTCGGGCCGCGCCGACCCGCTTCAGGCGCGTCCGACCGGGCCCACGCGGCTCGGGCGGCGGATCCTCGACGGGCTGGAGGGCCGCCCCGACATGCTCGTCATCGTCTCCGACGGCTGGGACAACGCGCCGCCCGGCCTGGCGGCCGAGGTGTTGCGCGTCTGGCGGCGCAAGCTCGACCCGGCGCGCGAGGTGAGCATCGTGCACCTGAACCCGGTCTACGACGCCGAGCAGTTGGAGGTACGGCGGTTGTCGCCGGTGGTGCCGACGGCCGGCATCCGCGACGCCGAGGATCTGCCGGCCCTGGTGGAGCTGGCCAGGTTCGCCGAGGGGCGCACGGGGCCGGCGGAGCTGCGGGCCTACCTCGCCGACCGGACCGCCGACCGGACCGCCGACCGGGGGGTGCGGGGGTGATCGACCTCACCGGGCTGGACACCCGGCCCGCGCAGACCTGGGGCGCGTTGCGGCTGGTGCCGCTCGTGCGCCCCGTGCCCATCAAGGACCTGCGGCTGCACGCCAAGGTGTACGGCGACGAGCTGAGCGTGGTGTCGCTTCCCGACAGTTCGTACTACACCGCGTACGTGCCGCACGCCTTCGTCGCGTCGTGGACCGGCGACGGCAGCCCGGCGGCGGCGTACGGCACCCAGCTCGGGCAGCCGCTGCGCCACGTGGGCATCAGGACGCGGCGCAGGATGGCCCGCAGGGCCGACAAGAACCGGCTCAGGTTCCTGCCGCTGCACCTGGCCGTGGAGGGTTTCCTCGCGCTGCACTTCGGCGGGCCCGAGATCGCGTGGGAGGAGTGGTCGCGTCAGGCGGTGGCGCACGGCCTGTCGCCTCGCGTCGAGGCGGCCTACACCGGTGCGGAAGTGCGCGGGCTGGACGACGCGCTCAAGGTCTTCGAGATCTACCCGGGCCAGTGCGGGCTGTTGCTGTACGCCGGTGACACGCTGGCCAGCGCCTTCGTGGTGCCGCATCCGGAGGACTACCGGGCGCTGCACCCCACGCTCGTCCGCGACCTGTACGGCGAGCTGGTCCACGACTACGCCCTCTTCTACCCCGTGAGAGACCTCCCCGCGATGATCGACGAGAGGGCGGTCTCGTCGCCGGCCGACCTGCGGTCCGAGGCCGAGCGCGCGGAGCGCGACTGGGCCGGCTTCCACGACTCGGTCATGGCGGCCGGGCTGCTGCGTGCTCCCGCGCGGGTGGAGGAGGTCTACCGGATGGGCCGGTTCACGCTGAGCCGGTTCCTGCCCTCGTTCGAGCGGAAGGCCGAGAACCACATCGGCGAGACGATCACCGATGCGGAGGGGCGGCTGGCGTACCTGAAGACGTTCAGGCTGTCGGAGGCGCAGGTCCGGCGCGGCCACCTGCTGAGCGAGCTGGCCGCGCACGGCTGGAACCTGGCCGACACCGCGGCCGCCCTCCGGATCAGCGAGCCGATGCTCGGCTCGCGCCTGGCGCGGGCGGGGTTCGGGCACCTGCTGCGGCAGGACGTCCTCGACGGCTACCGCAGGGCGCTCAATGAGCGCACCCGGCGTACTCGTCGAGGCGGCGCAGCATCGCCACCAGCATGAGCGGGAACATCACCACGTGCGAGACCAGCATCAGCGTGCCGCTGTCGATGCCCCCGAGCCACAACAGCGGAAACAGCGGCACGGCCGGTGCGAACATGACGGCGCACATCTCCAGCGTCGGCGCCCAGCGGTGCCCGCGGACGCGCATCCACACGGCCATGCCGACGGACATGTTGAAGGCCATCGAGAGGTACCACAGCTCCGGCTGCCCGGTGTGGGAGACGCCGAGGCCGACGGCTGACTGGAGCTGGCCGAGGGCGAACATGCCGACGAACATCGCGATGATCATCTCGACGTAGTGGAGGGCGAACTTGCCCCAGCGGCGACCGGGTTTCGTCGTTGTCGTAGTCATGCTCCGACTGTGTCCGGCGGGGGTGCGCGGGGCCAAGGAACGGGGGCGAGTAGGTCCGGAAACCTGGGTTGTCGGTCCATCGAGCCCGCACCTACAGTCGGTGCCATGGACCGACGACGGGTCGTGGTGGTGGCGTACGAAGCGGCCGAGTTGCTCGACATCGCCTGCGTCACCTCGACGCTGGAGAGCGCCAACTGGCACGGCGCGCTGCCGTACTACGAGTACCGCGTGGCCACCCTCGGCGGCCGGGCCGTCACCACCGGCACCGCGATCGACCTCAACGCCCAGCTCGCCCTCGAACGGATCACCGGGCCGCTCGACACGCTCGTGGTGTCGGGCGGGATCGGCAACGAGGACGCCGCCGCCGACCCGGTGATCGTGAGCCACGTCCGGCGGCTGGCCAGGGAGAGCCGGCGGGTGGCGTCCGTCTGCACGGGAGCGTACGTGCTGGCCGCGGCGGGGCTGCTCGACGGCCGGCGCGTCACCACGCACTGGCACCAGGCGCAGACTCTGGCCGCGCGCTTCCCCGACATCGTCGTCGATCCCGACCCGATCTTCATCAGAGACGGCAACATCGCCACCTCCGCGGGCGTCACCGCCGCCCTCGACCTCACCCTCGCCTTCGTCGAGGAGGACAACGGCGCCGAGCTGGCCCGTACGGTGTCCCGGCACCTGGTCACCTACCTGCAGCGGCCCGGCAACCAGGCGCAGATGAGCATGTTCGTCAACGCGCCCTCGCCGGCCAACAGCCTGGTCAGGCGGACCGTCCAGCACATCGGGGCCAACCTGCGCGCCGACCTGAGCACGCCCGCGCTGGCCGCCGAGGCGGGGGTCAGCGAGCGGCACCTGACCCGGCTGTTCCTCAAGCACCTGGGGCAGACGCCCGGCCGCTACGTCCGGCAGGCCCGCACCGAGGCCGCCGCCCACCTGCTGGCCTCCACGTCGTTACCGATGGCCGCGATCGCGGCGCGGTGCGGGCTGGGCACCGCCGAGACGTTGCGGCAGGCGTTCATCGACAGGTACGGCATCCCGCCCTCGCGCTACCGGCTGACGCAATCGGTGAGTTGACGTGGGTTCTGGCTAGTGTGTCTGCGATGAACGGTGACCGGGTCATAGGCGGCTACACGCTGCGTCGGGCGCTGGGCCGGGGCGGCATGGGAGAGGTGCACCTCGCCGCCACGCCCACCGGTGGCCTGGCCGCGGTCAAGCTCATCCATCCCGAGCTGGCCCGCGACCCGGCGTTCCGCCGGCGGTTCGAGCGCGAGGTGGCGGCGGCCCGGCGGGTGGCCAGGTTCTGCACCGCGCCGGTGCTGGACGCCGGCATCGACGGCGACGTCGCCTATCTGGTCACCGAATACGTCAAGGGGCCCGACCTGGCGCAGGCCGTACGCGAGCAGGGGCCCCTGTCGGGCGGGAACCTGGAGGCCCTGGCGGTGGGCATCGCGACCGCGCTGAGCGCCATCCACGGCGCGGGGGTGATCCACCGCGACCTGAAGCCCTCCAACGTGCTGCTCTCGCCGCTCGGGCCCAAGGTGATCGACTTCGGCATCGCGCAGCTCGTGGACCACGACAGCCTGGCCAGTCAGGCGATACTCGGGACGCCCGCGTTCATGGCGCCCGAGCAGGTGCGCGGCGAGCCGCTCACGCCCGCCGCCGACGTGTTCGCGTGGGGTGGCGTGATCGCGTTCGCCGGGACAGGGCGGCTGCCGTTCGGCGGCGGGGCGCCTGCGGAGGTGCTGTACCGGATCGCCCACGATGAGCCCCGGCTGGACGGGCTGGACGAGGGGATCCGGAGCGTGGTCGAGCGGGCGCTGGCCAAGGACGTCCGGCGGCGTCCCACGGCGCAACAGCTTCTGGGTGAGCTGGTGGGCGGCACTCGCCTGGCCACGGCGACCGAGGTGGTGGAGCGCACGTGGACGGGGACCGTCCCTCCGGAGCCGGCCCCCGCCGCCCAGAGCCTTCCGACCGCCCAGAGCCTTCCGACTGGCCAGGGTCTTCCGGGCGGCCAGAGCCTTTCGGGCGGCCAGGCCGTCCCTCCTGCGCGGCGTCCGGTGAGGCGGCGGTGGTGGCCGTGGGCGGCGGGGGCGGGTGCGGTGGTGGTCTCCCTGGCCACCGTCGTGGCCGCGACCATGCCGGGGACCGGGCTCGGGATGGGGACGCAGACCTGGCCGTACGAGGCCGGGTTCGCCGACTCCTGGGCCGTCGGCGCCTCCGACGCCGGCAGCGCCGACCTGTCCGGCTCCGCGTACCAGCTCACCGTCAAGCCCGGGTGGCGCCTGTGGAAGTCGGCCCCGGTACGCGCGCCCGAGAACGGCGTGATCATCAGCGCGAACGCCACCCTGGAGGAGGGCACCGGGGAGTACGGTGTGTGGTGCCACGGCTCGGCGGGCTCGGGAGAGCGCTACGAGTTCGGGGTGAGCGGCACGGGCCAGGTCTCGATCGTCAAGCGCCGCACGGGCACCGAGGGCAAGGCGCTCTACGGCCCGGCGCGGGCGCAGCGGGCGGCCGTCGATCGCATCGTGGCCGAGTGCGGCCGGAGCGGGAACGAGGTGACCCTTCGCCTGTGGTTGAACGATCGCCTGGTCACCGAGGTGTCCGACGCCGAGTCCCCGTACGCGCCCGGCGAGGTGGGGGTGCACGCGGCCTCGGGCGCCACCGAGAGCAGCGCTGCCGGGTCCACGCGCGTCCGCTTCGAGTCCTTCGCCGTCAGACCGGCGAACGGCACGTGAGGCCCACCATCGGCACCATCGGCACGGTCGGCACGGTCGGCATGGTCGGCACGGTCGGCACGGTCGGCACGGTCGGCAGCGTGGGGCCGGGTGGCCGCGCGGTGCGGCTGGAGGGCCGGTGAGCACCCGGTTCGGGGTGCTCGGGCCACTGCGGATCGAGGGCGGCCAGGCGCCCGGCCCGGCCAAGCACCGGACGTTACTGGCCGCGCTGCTGCTGTCGGCGGGCGAGCGGGTGCCGGTCGACCGGCTGATGTCCGTGGTGTGGGACGACCGGCCGCCCGCCTCGGCGGAGTCGGTGCTCAGGGTGTACGTCAGCGCGTTGCGCAAGCTCGTCGCCGGCATCCGTACCGTGCCTGGCGGCTATCTCCTCGACGTGGATCCGGACGAGGTCGACAGCCACCGCTTCGGCCGGCTGGCCGCGCAGGCCAGGCGGGAACGGGCGGAGGGATCGGCGGCGCGGGCGGCCGAGGGGTTCAGGGCCGCGCTGGCGCTGTGGCGCGGCCAGGCGCTGGCGGACGTCGAGTCTTCGGTGCTGCGCCGGGCGCACGGGGTGCCGCTGGAGGAACTGCGCCTGACCGTGCTGGAGGAGCGCGTGGAGCTGGACCTGCGTCTGGGCCGGGGCGCGGAGGTCGTGGGCGAGCTGCGGGCGCTGACGGGCGCGCATCCGCTGCGCGAACGTGCCTGGGTACGCCTCATCGAGGCCCTCCACCAGGCCGGGCGCAGGTCGGAGGCGCTGGGCGCGTACCAGGAGGCGCGGCGGACGCTGGTGGAGGAGCTGGGCCTGGAGCCGGGTGCGGAGCTGGCCGCCGCGCACGGGCGGGTGCTGAGCGACGGCCCTGCGCCGGACGCGGGAGACGCCGGTCAGGCCGAGCCGGTCAACGAGCTGCCGCCGGATATTTCCGACTTTTCCGGGCGGCGGCCGGTGCTCGACTGGATCGCGCGGGTGGCCGGTGAGCGCGCTTCCGCTCCCGTTCATCTGGTGCTGCACGGGCCGCCGGGCTGTGGGAAGTCGGCGGTCGCCGTACACGCCGCCACCTCGCTGCGCTTCCCTGACGGCCGCCTCTACGCCTCGCTCGGCGCCCGGCCCCCGAGCGCCGTTCTGGAGGATCTGCTGCGCTCGCTCGGCTGTCCGGACGGCGCGGTGCCGTCCGGGCTGGACGAGCGGGTACGCCTCTACCGCAGCACCACGGCCCGCAGGAGGCTGCTCGTGGTGCTGGACGACGCCGCCGACGAGGCCCAGGTACGCCCCCTGCTCCCCACCGGGCCGGGCAGCCTCACCCTGGTGACGAGCCGGTCGCCGCTGGCCGGGCTGGAGGCGGCGCGGGCGTACGAGCTGGGGCTGCTCGACGAGGACGAGGCCGTCGCGCTGCTCGCCGGGGTGGCCGGGCACGAGCGCGTGGGCGCGGAGCCCGAGGCCGCCCTGCGGATCGTCCGGCTCTGCGGTCACCTGCCCCTGGCCCTGCGCATCGCCGGGTCCCGGCTGGCCAGGAGGCCGGGCTGGACGCTCGGCCATCTGGCGGGCCGGTTGGGCGACGAACGGCGGCGGCTCGACGAGCTGAGCGCCGGCGACCTGGCCGTACGGGGGAGCCTCGCGCTCGGCTATCAAGGGCTGCGCGACCCCGAGCGGCGGCTGCTGCGCTCGCTCGGCGCGCTGTCCGCGCCCGACGTCGCGTCGTGGGTGTTCGGGGCGGACCTGGAGCCGCTGGTGGCGGCCGGGCTGCTCCAGCCGCGCGGCCTGGACGAGGCCGGTCAGGAGCGGTACGGCTGGCACGACCTGACCCGCCTCTACGCCGCCGAGCGCCTGGCCGAGGAGGACGGCGGCCCGGCCGGGGTGCTGGCGGCCCGCGCGGGCGAGATCCTCGAACGGACCCGCCAGGCCAGGGCCGCCCTCCTCCCGGCCGAGCCCGGCACCGGCCGCACAGAGGTCCTCCCGTCCGAGCCCGGCACCGGTCGTGCGGAAGCCGTCCCGTCCCCGGCCGAGCCCGGCACCGGCCGGATGGATGTCCTTCCTTTCCGGGGCGAGCCTGGCTTCGGGGGCCGGGGGAGTCTGGAGACGGGGTGGTTGCGGCAGGAGGCGCGGTGGCTCAGCGCTGAGCGGCGCTTCCTCGTGGCGGCCGTCGAGGACTTCTCCCGAGCGGGCCTGTACGAGGCCGCATGGCGGCTGGCCTTCTACCTGACCCCGCTGTTCGAGCTGGGCGCGCACCGCGACGACTGGCACGCGACCGCGGCCACCGGCCTCGACGCGGCCAGGGCGGCCGGTCACCGCCACGGCGAGGCACTCCTGCTGCGCGGCCTGGCCGACCTGCACCGAGCGGAGGGCCGTATGGAGTCGGCCGCGGCGGCGCTGCGGGCGGCCCAGCCGCTGGTCGAAGGGCTGGAGCTGGCCCGCGTCACGCTCAGGCTCGGCCTGGTGCAAGCGGGCGGGACGCGTGCGCAGGCGATGGAGGCCGAGCGGGCGTTCGTCCGGGCGCTGCGGGTCTTCGAGGAGGCAGGTGACCGGCGCGGGCGGGCGGACGCGTTGCGCGCGCTCGGAGCCCTGCGCGGCGACGCGGGCACGGTAGAGGAGGGCCTGGCCGCCTACCGGGAGCTGGGCGACCCGCGCGGTGAGGCGGAGGCGCTGCTGGACCTGGCGCGGCTGCATCGCGCCGCCGGCCGGTACGAGCGGGCCCGCGACTGCGTGGAGCGTCGGCTGGAGATCAACCGCCGGCTCGGCGACCGGCTGCCGGAGGCGACGGCGCTGCTCGTACGGGCCGGGATCGAGTTGGACCTCGGCGATCCCGCCGGGGCGGCCGATACCCTCGCGCGTGCCAGGGCAGAGTTCGACCGCCTTGGCGACCGGCAGGGCCGCGCCGAGGCCGAACGTCTCGCGTGGGAGGCCGACAGGCGGCGCGGTCGGCGTACATAGCCAACCAATAGCGGACTATACGAATACTGAAGGTCACCTCCGTAGGGTGGAGACATAACCCCCGACAACGAAGGTGACCACATCATGCGAAAGACGTTCGTGCTGGCTGCCGCGGCCGTCGCGCTGGCAGGTTGCGGCCTGGTCCCGGGCGGGCAGGGCGGCGGCGGCGAGGAGAGACAGTCGCAGACCGCGGCGGCGGCGCGGCAGCCCACCCCGGAGGACACCCCGCCGATGGCCAAGGCGACGCCGGTGCAGACCGCCCCCGCGCAGGACGGCAAGGCCATCGCCACCCGCGAGGCCAAGATGGGCGCGGGCGGCTCGTACGGCACGGCGCGGGTGGAGATCACCGCGCTCAAGCGCCAGGGACGCACCCTCAGCCTCAACTTCACGGTCGCCGCGACCGACGGCACGGTCAACCTGCACAACGGCATGGGCACGGGCCCGTTCGACTTCACAGTCTCGGCCGTCTCGCTGATCGACCCGGTCAACGCCAAGCGCTACCGGGTGGCCCGCAACGGCACCGGCGCGAACGCGGCGTGCGTGTGCTCCGGGACACAGGGCCAGTTCCTGAAGGCCGGGGACGCCTCGACGCTCTACGCGGTGTTCGCGGCCCCGCCCGCGGACGTCACCAAGCTCAACGTCGAGATGCCGATGGTCGGCGTGTTCACCGATGTTCCGATCTCTTAGCGTGGCGCTGGCCGTCGTCCTGTCCCCGACGCCCGCGCCGAGCGCTCCGGCGGACGCGACCGGTGTGATCGAGGACCTCGTGCTGCCCGTCGAGGACATCGTCGGCGAGGTCGAGTCGATGGACGGCACCGAGAGCGAGAGCAAGCAGGACCGCCAGGTGACGGTGGCGGTGACCAGCGACGTGCTGTTCGCGCTGGACAAGTGGCAGCTCACCGGCGAGGCCAAGGAACGCCTGGCGAAGGTGGCCGGGAAGGTGAAGGCCGAGGGCGCGGGCGGCGTCGTCAAGATCGAGGGGCACACGGACGACCAGGGCACGGACGCCTACAACCGCACCCTCTCCCAGAAACGGGCGCAGGCCGTCGAGGAGGTGATGCGCGGGCTGCTGGCACCGGCCGGGGTGACGCTGCAGGCCCAGGGGTACGGCGAGAGCCGCCCCAAGCTCCCGAACATGGTGGACGGCGAGCCTGTGGAGGGCAACCGGGCCAAGAACCGGCGCGTCGAGATCGTCTTCACCGCCAAGCAGTGACCGCCCCGGCCCGCGGGCTCTGCCCGAGGCCGTCGGGAGCTGGGGCGCGGGCTGCGGCCGGGTGGTCAGTCGCCCGGGAGGCGGCCCAGGGTCACCGTGTAGGTGACCTGGTTCCCGTCCGGCTGGATCACTTCGACCTGGACCCGGTCCCCGGGCTTGAGCGCGGTGATGGTCTCGGACAGGGCCGCCATGGTCGGCGTCGACTTGCCGTTGATCGAGATGATCACGTCCCCTGCGCGGATGCCGGACTTCGCGGCGCCGCTTTCCGGCTCCACGCTGGCGACCCCCACGCCCACCGGCTGGCCGTCCGTGCCGATGACCGTGCTGCCGCGGATGCCCAGCGCGGCCCGGTGGGTGTTGGTGACCTTGCCCTTCTGGACGATCTGGCCGGCGATGTCGGTGGCGGTGTTGCTCGGGATCGCGAACCCGATGCCCGGCGCGGCGCCCCCGCCCAGTTGGGGATCGGTGGCCGCGAGCGTCGGGATGCCGATCACCTGGCCGGACAGGTCCACGAGGGCCCCGCCGCTGTTGCCGGGGTTGATCGCGGCCGAGGTCTGGATGGCCCCGGCGATGGTGGCGCCGGGGGAGCCGGGGTTCTGCGGCTCGGTGACCGTACGGCCGAGCGCCGAGACGATGCCGTTCGTCACGCTGCCGGACAGCCCCAGCGGGTTGCCCATGGCCAGCACGATCTGCCCCACCCGCAGCTTGGACGAGTCGCCGAACCGCGCCGGCTTCAGCCCGTCGGGCTTGTCCACCTTGATCACCGCCAGGTCCCCGGCGGGGAACGACTTGACCAGCCTGGCCTGCCGGGCCGGGCCGCCCGTGGCGGCGGTGACGTTGAGCTGGTTGGCCTCCCCGATCACGTGGGCGTTGGTGACGATGTGCCCGTTGCGGTCGAACACGATGCCGGAGCCCAGCCCGGTCTTCGTGTTGATCTGCACGATGGACGGCAGCACCTCGGCGATGACGCTCTCGTACGCGGACTCCAGCGACCCAAGGGAGCCCGTCGGAGCCGCGGAGGTGGGTGAGGGAGAGGCGGCGTGCGTGGTCGTGGTGCGTGCCACGGACGGCGTGGCGGTGCCCGTGGAGATGGGAGACGGCCCGCAGCCGGCGAGCAGTGCGGCGATGGTGGCCAGTCCCGCGGCGATCTCCCTCATGGGCAGGTCTCTGCCCAGCTCAGCGGGAAAGATACGTTTCCCGTACGTTTCGCCTGCTCAGCTTGCCGGTCGGCGTACGGGGCAACGACTCCCTGTACTCGATCACCCGGGGATGCTTCATCCTGGCCAGCCGGGGCGCGCAGTGCCGCAGCAGTTCCGCGGTGAGGTGCTCCCCGCCGCGGACCCCGGCCGCCGGCTGCACGAGCGCCACCACCTTGTGCCCCCACTCGGGGTCGGGTACGCCGATCACCGCCACGTCGGCCACGGAGGGGTGCTCCATCAGCGCCGCCTCGATCTCGGCCGGGTAGATGTTGACTCCGCCGGAGATGATCAGGTCGGTCCGGCGGTCCAGCAGGAACAGGTAGCCGTCCTCGTCGAGATAGCCGATGTCGCCGGGCGTGTAGTCGGGCCCGCGCATGGCGGAGGCCGTCTTGCCGGGGTCGCGGTGGTACTCGAAGCGGTTGATCCCGCCGATGTAGACCAGGCCGGGCGAGCCCCGCGGCGCCTCCTCGCCGTCCTCCCCGACGATCGTGAACGACATGCCCTCCAACGCCCGGCCGACCGTGCCGGGCCTGGCCAGCCACTCCCGCGAGGACACCATGGTCGCCACGGCCGCCTCCGTGGAGCCGTAGTACTCCCACAGCACCGGCCCCAGCCAGTCGATCATCGCCTGCTTGGTGGCCGGCGGGCAGGGGGCCGCTCCGTGGTAGAGGTGGGTGAGGGACGACAGGTCGTACGACTCGCGCCCCGGCACCGCCAGCAGCCGGTGGAACATGGTGGGCACCATGAACGCGTTCGTCACCCGGTGCCGCTCGATCAGCTCCAGCGCGGCGGTGGCCTCGAACCGCTCGGGTGCCACGATCGAGTGCCCGAGCTGCAGCGCCATCATCGCCTGCCCGTACGGCGCCGAGTGGTAGAGCTGCGAGCACACCAGGTGCACCCCGCCCGTCGGCAGCCCGAAGTGCCGCCAGCTCTTGCGCATCAGGATCGGGTACAGCTCCTCCGGCGTCAGGTCCAGCAGCCGGCGGCGCACGCCCTTCGGACGTCCGGTGGTGCCCGAGGTGTAGAGCATCATCGATCCGGCCCGGCGGTGGTCGGGCGGGGTCGCCGGCCGGCCCGTCACCAGTTCGTCCACCGTGAGGGTGTCAGGCGAGATCACCGTCTCCGCGCCGCAGTCGCCGACGATGTAGTCGATCTCCTCCTCGGTGGAGTGCCAGTTGACGGGGACGAGGTAGGCCCCGATCTGGTACGTCGCCAGCATCGTGGTCAGGGCGTCGACCCCGTTCTTCAGCACGGTCACCACGCGGTCGCCCGGCCGGGTTCCGCGGGAGGTCAGGCCGTTGGAGGCGCGGTTGACGCGGTCGAGCAGCGCGCCGTAGGTCGTGCTGCCGTCGCCGAGGAGGGCGGGGCGGTCAGGGTCGTGGGCCGCGATCTCGTAGAAACCCCTCATACTCGTGGACCTTACAGAACTTCATTCTGCTGGGGGAATAGCGGAATTATCCCGCTCTTTGGTGACGTAACCTCAAGGCCATGGCGGACGACGGCGACCAGAAACGTACGCAAGACGCACCTACCACTCCGTTCCGCAAGATCGTCCTGCCGCCGGAGGAGCCGCCCAAGAGCTCACGACCACCGGGGCCGTCCGGCCCGGTCACGCCCCCGGGTCACCCCGTCGACCAGCCTCCGCATCCTGGCCAGGGCGCGGGTCCTCGCCAGGCGATGGGGCCGATCCAGGGTCCGGTGCCGGGTCCGGGCCCGGGTCAGGGGCCAGGTCCGGGTCCCGGGCCGGGGATGAGGGCCGGTGGTGGGCCGGGGCAGCAGATCGCGCAGTCGCTGCAGCGGTCCATGCCGCAGATCCCGCCGCCGCCCCCGGCCCGCCGTCTGGGTGACATCCCGGTCAGGGTCGTCTATCTGGCCGGTGCCGTCGTGGCCACGGTCGTGGCCGTGCTGGCGGTCTTCGTCGTGTTCTCGGGCGACGTGCCCACCCGGCAGGGCTCCTCGGACCAGGTCGTACGCGTCGCGCCCGCGCCCTCGGCCAGCCCCACCCCTTCGGCCAGTCCGACCCCGTCCGAGACCCCGATCGCGCTGCCGCCGGTGCCGGAGAGCAAGGGCTACGCGACGTTGTCCGGCAAGGCGTCCGACGTCACCGGGACGATCACCGACGACAACGTCGGCATCACCTACCCGAGGCTGGACGCGCCGTGGCAGGCCAGGTCGTTCCCGCCGTTCTCGATCGCGCAGCGGATCGGCGAGGTGGCGGTCCCGCACACCGTGATCGCCTCGGCCATGTTCCCCGGCGAGTCGCCCGCGCAGAAGCCCGACTCGAACGCCGACTACCGCGAGATCGCCGCCCAGGCCGCCCGCTGGAGCCTCAGCACGCAGTTCCCCGAGGGCGCCACCCTCGACGAGTGGACCGCCTCCAAGAAGGTCCCCGTCGGCGAGGGCTGGACGCTCGGCTACAAGGTCACCTACACCTTCGACGGCGCGGAGCAGGAGGCCCAGGCCCTGGTGGCGGTGGTCGAGGTGGGCAAGACCAAGCCGGCGATGCTCGTGGCCTCGATCCCCGAGACGAACAAGGCGCGCTGGCGCGACCTCAACACCCTGGCCGCCCGGGTTCGTCCCATCTAGGCGAGGGATATGCCAGAAGCATCCTCTAGAATATGGTTCTGGGTATGACGCGGACCTGGCTGGAGGATGAGCAATGGCGATCGGGTTGAGCGAGGAGCACGAGGCGCTCCGCGAGTCGGTGAGCGGCTGGGCCGAGCGGAACCTCCCCTCGGAGCGGGCCCGCGCGGGTTCTGAGAGGCGTCCCGCGTTCTGGCCGGGCCTCGCCGAGCAGGGCCTGCTGGGCCTGCACCTGCCCGAGGAGTACGGCGGCTCCGGCTACGGCCTGCTGGAGGCGGCGGTGGCCGTCGAGGCGCTGGCCGAGCGGGTGGCCCCGGGGCCGTACGTGCCTACCGTGCTGGCCAGTGCCGTGATCAACGCCTCGAAGCGGCCCGAGCACCTGGAGTCGTTCGCCGACGGCACGCTGACCGCCGCCGTCGCGCTGACCGGTGCGCTGACCGGCACTCGTACGGAGGACGGCGCGCTCGTCGTCTCCGGCACGGCCGAGCCCGTGCTCGGCGGCTCGCTGGCCGACGCGCTGGTGTTGCCGGTCACCACGGTCGACGGCGAGGAGTGGGTGCTCGTCGACGCCTCCTCCGCCACCGTCACCGAGGTCAGGTCGCTCGACCTGACCAGGCCGGTGGCCAGGGTCGAGCTGTCGGAGGTAGTCGTGCCGGCCGAGGGCGTCCTGGGCGGCGTGGAGAGCGCCGACGTCCGCAACCTCGCCGCGATCCTGCTCGGGGCCGAGGCGGCGGGCCTGGCCTCGTGGTGCGTCACGGCCGCCGCCGACTACGCCAAGGTACGCGTCCAGTTCGGCCGCCCGATCGGCCAGTTCCAGGGCATCAAGCACAAGCTGTCGCGCATGCTCGTCGCACTGGAGCAGGCCCGCGCCACTGTCTGGGACGCCACCCGCGCCCAGGGCAAGGAGCTGGAGTTCGCCGCCGCCGTGGCCGGGGTCATGGCCCCCGACGCCGCCGTGCTGTGCGCCAAAGACGCCATCCAGACGTTCGGCGGCATCGGCTACACCTTCGAGCACGACGTGCACCTCTACTACCGCCGCGCGCTCACCCTGCGCGCCCTGCTGGGCCCGTCGGCCGAGTGGGCCGCCACCGTGACCTCGCTCGCGTTGCAGGGCGTCTCCCGCGAGATGGAGATCGACCTGCCTGAAGACGCCGAGGGACTGCGCGAGTCGATCCGCGCGGAGATCGCCGAGATCGCGCTGCTGGAGGGCAAGGAGCAGAAGCGGGCCCTGGCCGGGCGCGGGTTCGTCATGCCCCACCTGCCCAGGCCGTGGGGCCGCGCCGCCAAGCCCTTGGAGCAGGTGCTCATCGCCCAGGAGCTCAAGGCCGCCAAGGTACGCCTGCCCGCGATGATCATCGGTGCCTGGGTGGTGCCGTCCATCGCCGCGTACGGCACGCCCGAGCAGCAGGAGCGCTTCCTGCCCGCGACGCTGAGCGGCGAGCTGATCTGGTGCCAGCTCTTCTCCGAGCCGGGCGCCGGCTCCGATCTGGCCTCGTTGCAGATGAAGGCGGAGAAGGTCGAGGGCGGCTGGAAGCTCAACGGCCAGAAGATCTGGACGTCCGTCGCCCACGTGGCCGAATGGGGCATCTGCATCGCCCGCGACTCCAACGAGGGCTCCAAGCACGAGGGCATCACGTACTTCCTGGTGGACATGAAGGCCCCGGGCGTCACCGTCAGGCCGCTGACCGAGATGACCGGCGAGAACCTGTTCAACGAGGTCTTCCTCGACGACGTCTTCGTGCCGGACGACCTGGTCGTGGGCGAGGTCGGCGCGGGCTGGAAGGTGGCCCGCAACACGCTGTCCAACGAGCGCGTCTCCCTGTCGTCCGGCTCGGGCGGCAGCGGCGCGTCGGTGCCCGACCTGCTGGGCCTGATCGGCCGGCTGGGCCGGGAGCTGACGCCGGTCGAGGCGCAGCGGGTGGCCGAGGTGGTCGCCGAGGGCCACTCGATCAACGCGCTGTCGCTGCGGGTGACGCTCAAGCAGCTCGCCGGGACCGAGCCGGGCGCGGACGCCTCCGTACGCAAGCTGCTGTCCACCTCCCACGCCCAGCACGTCTCCGAGACCGCGGTCGAGCTGCTCGGGGCCGCCGCCGTGACCGCGGCCGACATGACGCTCGGCGACGCCGGCTACTGGACCAGGGCCGTGCTCGCCACCAGGGCGATGACCATCTACGGCGGCACCACCGAGGTGCAGCTCAACATCATCGGCGAGCGCATGCTGGGCCTGCCGCGCGACCCCGAGCCGGGCAGGTAGCGGCCTATCCCGTCGCGGGTCGCGGGGGGATGGGCGGGCCGTTCTCGTCGGGGACGGGGCGGCCGATCCTGATCTCCCCGAGGCAGGCGGCAGGGCCGCCGGTCGTGCGGACGGCCAGCTCGCCGCCCTCGCCGTGGACCTGGGTGAACGTCCTGCCCAGGTCCCTGCCGGCGGGCGCCTGGGCGACGCCGAGGCCGAGGCGTACCGACAGGTTGGTCTCGGCGCCGTTCAGGTAGGAGAGCTGCACCGTGTACTCGCCGCCCGCCAGCGGGTACGGGAGCCGGAAGCGCACCTCCTGACCGCCGACCGGCACGCAGGACGAGCCCTGCGGGATCGTGACCCCCTCGACGGCCACCGGGCGCAGGCGTCCCCTGGCGTCGAACACCATCGGGTTCGGCAGCGGGCCGGACAACCGGCGGACCCACGTCACCGGCCACGGGTCAGGCACGCCGAGCACCTTGGAGTGCAGCGCGTAGTCGTGGAAGAAGGCGGGGGCGGCGACCTCGGGCGGCACGTGCGTGTCGAGCACGACCGTGCCCTCGGGCACGCGGGACAGCGCGAGCCTGGCCGTCTCCACGTAGCCGCGTACGGTACGGCCCAGCGGCCGATCGGCGTAGGCGGCCACCGACCAGACCGAGCCCGCCGTGACGGCGGCGGCCAGCGGCACCCACGCCCATCTGAGGCGCGAGCGCGGGCGCAGCCACGGGCGCTCCTCGCCGTCGAGCGGGATGAAGGCCAGCCCGATCACCACGGACACGACGGTGGCGGTGGCGGCCAGGTAGCGCAGTTCGTGGCCGAGCACGTCCGGCCCGAGCAGCTCGATCCGGCCGAGCAGCACCGGCACCACGTCGGCCAGCAGGAAGTAGCCGAGCAGCACCAGCCACGCCAGCCAGGCCCGCCGCCGGTAGAGCACCGACACGGACACCACGACCGCCGCCACGCCCAGCCCGGCCCACACCAGCGGCTCCGGCGTGGCCGCCATCGCGTAGTCGTCCCCGATCGGCTGCCACCGCCACGGCCCGCCCAGCGCCGACGGCACCAGCCCGCGCGAGCCCAGCAGCCACGCGAACGCGCCCGCCACCCCGGCCTCCGGCAGGCCCGGGGTCTGCGTCGCGTCGTTGATCTGGACGGACCCGTACAGCCCGGTGAAGAAGATCCACGAGTACGCCGCCAGGATCACGGCGTACGGCACCCACGCCCGCCACAGCCGTCTCCACCCGGGCGTCAGCCAGATCGCGGTGATCACCAGCATCAGCACGGGGACGAACGCCGCCTTGACGAAGAACAGCAGCCCGAACACCGTCCACGCGCACGCCGCCACCACGTGCCGCGTCCGGCCCTCGCGCACGTAGCGGACGTGGGACGACAGCGCCATCGGCAGCGCCAGTTGCAGCGGCAGCGTCTCCAGCACCGCCGCCCACCACGACAGGGACGGGATCGTCATCGGCGTCACGAGGTAGAGGCCGAGCGGGACCAGGATCGCGGGCCGGGCCCCGAACAGCAGCCGGAGCAGCCGCAGCAGCGCCAGGCCGGCCGCCGCCTGGAGGGTCATCGTCGTCGCGTGCGCGAGCAGCTCGTTGTAGCCGCCGAGGCGGGCCATCGCCCAGGAGATGCCGAAGCCGCCGGGCAGCAGGTGGCCGACGTCGACCCACATGAGGTAGTCCCAGGTGAGCGGGCTCTCCTGGGCCCTGATGAGGTAGTGGAAGTCGTCCTGGCGGAAGTAGGTCCGCCTGACCAGTTCGAACTTCCAGACGAGCTGGAGCGCCACCATCGCCAGGCCGGTGGCCAGCACCGCGTCACCAGCGCGTAAGCGGGGACGCGCCCCTTCGACCGTCATCGCCGTCATCGCCCCGTTCCTCCCGCCGCAGCGTAACAAGCCGCCCCGCTCCGCCGTCCCGCCGTGCGTCGCCTGATGGTGTGCGGTCGGCTGCGTGGCGTGCCGGGGACAGGGGTGGTTGTGGTGTTATGGCGGGATGCCGTACACGGCCCGCGCCGGGCTCGCCGCCGCCCTTCTCGGGCTGGTCCTCGGCTGCCTGGCGCTCGGGCCCGCCCTGGGGTGGGGGTTCACGCTGCTCCAGGACATGGTGTTCGTGCCGGAGCCGGAGTTCTCCAGGTTCACGTTCGGGCTGGCGGGCGGGGCGGCGCGGGTGGTGCCGAGTGACGCCGTGGTGACCGCGCTGGCGTACGTGCTGCCGGCCGAGCTGGTGCAGAAGCTGATCCTGCTGGGGATCTTCGTGCTGGGCTGCTCGGGGGCGGCGCTGCTGGTGCCGTCCGGGTCGCTGGGGCCGCGGCTCGTGGCGGGGGCGTTCTACGTGTGGAACCCGTACGTGGCCGAGCGGCTGCTCATCGGGCAGTGGGCGCTGCTGCTCGGGTACGCGGGGCTGCCCTGGGTGGTGCGGGCCGTGTGGTCGCGGCGGCGGGTGGTGGCGGCCATGGTGCCCGCGGCGGTGGGCGGGTTCGCGGCGATGACAGTTACCGCGATCACGGCGCTCCCGGTCGCCGCACTGAGCGTCCCGTCGGGTGCCGGGCCCGACGCTCGACCAGGGGCCCGGCTCGCCGCGCTGCCGCGTCGGCGGGTCGTGGTGTGGGTGGCGGTGGTGCTGGGGATGTTCAGCCTGCCGTGGCTGGTGCCGACCGCGCTGCGGCCGTACGGGATCGAGGGCGATCCGGCCGGTGTGGACGCGTTCGCGGCGCGGGCGGACACCCCGTTCGGTGCGGTGGGCAGCCTGCTGTCGCTGGGCGGGATCTGGAACGCCTACGCGGTCCCGCCCGGCTACGAGAGCGTGGTGGGGGTCGTGGCCAGGCTGGCGCTCACGCTCGCCGGGGTCGTGGCCTTCCTGCGGGCGGACGTCCCGTACAAGAGGGGGCTGGCCGTGGCGGCGGGGATCGGGCTCGGCGTGGCGTGCGTGGGGGTGAGCGGGCCGGGCCGGGAGGCGTTCAAGCAGGTGGTGGGGCTCTGGGGCGGGTTCGCGGTGTTCCGTGACGCTCAGCAGTACGTCGCGCCGCTGGCCCTGGCGGCGGCCGTCGGGCTGGGCCTGCTGGCCGAGCACGTGGCCCGCCGCCGGGTCTGGGTGGCCGCGCTGGCGCTGGTGCCGGTGGCCGTGCTGCCGACCATGGCGTGGGGCTCGCTCGGGCGGCTCGGGTCGGTCTCCTACCCGCAGAGCTGGACGGCCGCCCGCGAGGTCATCGCGCGCGATCCCGCGCCGGGTGACGTGCTGGTGCTGCCGTTCGAGTCGTACCGGCGTTTCCCGTGGAACGGGGGGCGGGCGGTGCTGGATCCCGCACAGCGCTTCTTCGCGGTGGCGGGCCGCCGGGTGGTCTCGAACGACGCCGTACGGGTGGGCGACCTGGTCGTGGGAAGCGAGGACCCACGGGCGCAGGCGGTAGAACACGTACTACAAGAGCCGTCGCCGAACCTGCCGGGAGCGGGGTTTCTGTACGTCATAGTCGACGCGGGGACCGGGGAGGAGCGGGAGCGGTTCGCGGGGTGGCTCCGGGCTGCGCGCCTCGTGGTCGAGGGGGATGACCTGCGACTGTACCGATTCGACGGTCCGGTGGCGGGGGTTTCGCCCCAATAGGTAAGCTCATCAGCGGCTTTGTTAAGCTTTCGCAGAGCTACTTCCCAGTAGCAAGAATTGGTTCTAAGTTGGGTGACGCCCGCACCACTCGCCCGCTCCCGGAGGAACCCCCGTGATCAAGATCCTCTTAGCAGCGATCATCGGCGTAGCCGTGGCGGCACTCGTGGCGACGGTCACCACCGTCACGTTCACCGGCGCCACCGCCACGCCGGTCAACCAGCCGCTCTACAACTACGGCGACCGGTAACCCGAGCCGACATGCCGCCCTCTCCACTTGGGGACGAGGGGACGAGCCGACGACCACTGCTGGAGATCGTCATTCCCGCCTACAACGAGGAAGGACGACTCCCCGGGGGGCTCCTGCAGATGTGCGCGAAGCTCGCCCGCCTGCCGTTCCCCACCTCGGTCATCGTCGTGGACAACGCCAGCACGGACCGTACGGCCGAGATCGTCAGGACCTGGCCGCGCGGCCAGGTGCCCGTCCGCCTGGTCCAGTGCGCGATCCCCGGCAAGGGCGCCGCCGTGCGCGCCGGGCTGCTCGGCACGAGCGCTCCCTTCGTCGGCTTCTGCGACGCCGACATGGCCACCGACCTGGCGGCCGTCGACGTGGCGCTCGGCCTGCTGCTGTCCGGTGAGCGGGTGGTCATCGGCTCCAGAGGGCACCGGGGCTCCCACGTGGAGAACCGGCACAGCCGGGTCCGCGAGCTGGGCGCCTTCGGGTTCCGTGCGCTGGCGCGCGTGCTCGTGCCCGGGGTGAGCGACACCCAGTGCGGCTTCAAGTTCTTCGACGGCGCGATGGCCCGCGAGATCGCCGCGCGGCTGCGTACCCCCGGCTTCGCCTTCGACGTGGAGTTGCTCGCGCGCTGCGCCGAGCGGGGCGCGCGGGTGCGGGAGATCGCCGTGCGCTGGCGTGACATGCCCGGCTCGCGCTTCTCCCCGGCCCGGCACACGTTCGGCATCGTGCTGGAGCTGGGGCGGATCTGGCTGCGGCTGCGCGTCCCTTCCCGGCCCGCCGCGCATCCGGCCTGGGAGCCGCCGCTCGACCCCGTCGGCTCTCCGTGAAGATCGCGGTCGTCAACTGGCGTGATCCCTGGCATCCGCGCGCGGGCGGCGCGGAGACGTTCGCCTGGGA
This sequence comes from Nonomuraea antimicrobica, assembly GCF_039536965.1. Classification (NCBI taxonomy): domain Bacteria; kingdom Bacillati; phylum Actinomycetota; class Actinomycetes; order Streptosporangiales; family Streptosporangiaceae; genus Nonomuraea; species Nonomuraea antimicrobica. The sequence continues at coordinate 80,218 of NZ_BAAAZP010000022.1, forward strand.
GTTGGCCCGCCGCTTCGCGCGGAACGGCCACGAGGTGTGCTTCGTCACCGCGCGGGCCCCGGGGCAGCGGCGGCGCGAGAGCGTGGAAGGCGTCCTGTTCGTGCGGATGGGCGGGGTCCTGTCCGTCTATCCGCTGGTGCTGGGCTGGCTGCTGCCGCGTGGGGGCCGCTTCGACGTGGTGCTCGACTGCCAGAACGGGATTCCGTTCTTCACCCCGTGGGTCGTGCGGCGGCGTACCCGGGTGCTGTGCGTGGTGCACCACGTGCACGACCGGCAGTTCGGGGTGCATCTCCCGCGCTGGATGGCGGCCTTCGGGCGGTTCCTCGAAGGGCCGGTGTCGCGGTGGAGCTATCGGCGGCACGAGAGCGTGGCCGTCTCGCCGTCCACGGTGCTGGCCATGCGGGAACGGCTCCGCTGGCGCGGCCCCGTGCACATCGTGCCGAACGGGGTGACCGTCGCCGCGCCCGCCGACCTGGTCAGGAGCCCGGTCCCGCGGCTCGTCTGCCTCGGGCGGCTGGTCGCGCACAAGCGCGTGCACCTGCTCATCGACGCCGTGGCGGAGCTGCGCAAACGCCGGCCAGGACTGGTCGTGGACGTCGTCGGCCGAGGGCCGGAGGAGGCGGCGCTGCGTTCCCGGCTGCCCGAGGGAGTGATCCTGCACGGCTACCTGCCGGAGGAGGACAAGGCGCGCGTCGTCGCGCGGGCGTGGCTGCACGTGAGCGCCTCCCAGGGTGAGGGGTGGGGGCTGAGCGTGCTGGAGGCCGCCGCGCTGGGCGTTCCCACGGTGGCCTTCGACGTGGACGGGCTGCGCGACGCCGTACGCCATGGGGAGACGGGCTGGCTGCTGCCCGAGGGGACCGACCTGGCCAAGGGCATAGCCGCGGCACTCGATGATCTGGACCACACTTATACCGTGAAATGTCGGGAATGGGCGGGCCGTTTCTCCTGGGACCGCAGCGCTGACCGTCTCACCGCCCTCATGCTCGGCCACGACCACGACAACGACCACGGCCCCGGCTGGGAGCAGGAGCAGCGGTGAGCCGGGTCAAGGCCCTGCTGCCGACCGACAAACTCGTGGCGGGCCGGCGTACGGGCGGCGGGCGGCCGGTCGGCGAGTCCGCCAGACGCCGGCTCTGGCTGCTGCTGTGCTGCTTCGGCTTCGGCCTGCTGGCGTTCACCACCAAGCCGGGCCACCTCATCTCCGACACCAAGATGGACCTCGCGCTCAACCCGCTCGGCTGGCTGGAGCGCGCCGCCCACCTGTGGGACCTGCAACACTTCGGCCAGCTCCAGAACCAGGTGGCCGGCTACGTCTTCCCGATGGGGCCGTTCTTCGCCCTGGGCGACCTGGCCGGCGTCGAGCCGTGGGTGACGCAGCGGCTCTGGCTCATGCTGCTGTTGTGCGTGGCCTTCCTCGGCGTGGAGCGGCTGGCCGGGCGGCTCGGCATCGGCACGCCGGGCACCAGGATCGCCGGGGCCCTGGCGTACGCGCTGGCCCCGCGCGCGCTGTCGATCCTCGGCGAGATCTCCATCGAGTGGCTGCCCGCCGCGATGCTGCCGTGGGTCCTCCTCCCGCTGCTCACCGCCGCGGAGACGGGCCAGCGCGCCCGCGGGGCGATCAGGTCGGCGCTGGCGGTGGCGCTGTGCGGCGGCGTGAACGCGGTCGCCGTGCTGGCCGTGCTGGTCGCGCCCGTGCTGTACATCCTGACGCGGCCGCGCCCGGTGCCGCGCTGGCGGCTGCTCGGCTGGTGGTCGGCGGCGGTCGTGGTGGCCACCCTGTTCTGGTCGCTGCCGCTGGTGCTCGTGGGCCGCTACGCGTTCTCCTTCCTGCCGTACACCGAGACCGCCGAGACCACCACGGCGGTCACCTCGCTCACGAACGTGCTGCGCGGCGCCTCCGACTGGGTGCGTTACCTGCCGCTGAACGGCGTCTTCGAGCAGCCGCCCGGGTTCGCGATCGCCACCTCGGCCACGATGGTCGTGGTCACCGGGGTGATCGCGGCGCTCGGCCTGGCCGGGCTGGCCCGCGGTGACCTGCCCGCCAAGGGGTTCGTGGTGGCGCTGTTCGTGGTGGGCGTGGCGGCGCTGGTGGCGGGGCACGCGAGCGTGCTGGAGCCGGTCGTGGCCGAGCCCGTGCGCTGGCTGCTGGACGGCCCGCTCGCGCCGCTGCGCAACCTGCGCAAGTTCGACCCCCTCGTCCGACTCGCGCTCGCCTTCGGCCTGGCCCACCTGCTGGTCAGGGCCCGGATCCCGGTGCGTACGCTCACGGCGGCGGCCTGCGCCGCGCTCGTGCTGCCCGTCTTCAACCAGGGCCTGGCCGCGCCCGGCGACTTCAAGGAGGTGCCCGCGTACTGGCGCGAGGCCGCGGACTGGCTCAACCGCAACGCCGGCGACGACGGCGTGCTGATCGTGCCGGGCGCCAAGTTCGCCGAGTACGCCTGGGGCCGCCCCATGGACGAGCCCATGCAGGCCCTGTCGCTCTCCCGCTGGACCACCCGGCAGATCACGCCGCCCGGCTCGGTCGGCCTGACCAGGCTGCTGGACGCCATCGACCAGCGGCTCACCGCGGGCCACGGCTCGGCGGGGGTGACCGACGTGCTGCGCCGCCTCGGCGTGCGCTATCTGCTCGTCCGCAACGACCTGCTCAGGCAGAACCTCCAGGGCGCCTGGCCGTCGCGGGTCTTCGAGGCGCTGCGCGAGTCGCCGGGCATCACGAAGGTGCGCTCGTTCGGCGAGCCGATCGGCGACAGGGAGACCGACGACGCGGTGAACCAGGTCGACCCGCCGTTCCCCGCGCTCGACCTCTACGAGGTGCCGGGCGGCTCCGACCTGGTCTCCGTGCAGTCGGCGGCCGACGCGGTGGCCGTGCGCGGCGGGCCCGACTCGCTGCTCGCCATGGGCGACCTCGGCCTCCTGGGCGACGGCCCGGTGCTGGTGAATGGTGACGCGGGCACGCGCGAGACGCCGACCGTGGTGAGCGACGCGTTGCGGCTGCGGGAGCGCTCGTTCGGCGAGATCCGGACGAACTGGTCGCCCACGCTGACGGCCGACAGGAAGCGGGACTTCTCCGGGGTCAGGGAGCTCGACCTGCTGGAGGACGGCTGGCTGGACGAGACCGCCGTGGCCGAGTACCACGGCATCGCGGGGATCAGCGCCTCCTCCTCGGTGGCCGGCCCGTATACGATCGCCGGGATCAGCAGCGCCGGACGCGGCCCGTGGGCGGCCATGGACGGCAACGTGGACACCGCCTGGGAGAGCGACGGCTCCACGGCCCCGCAGGGCGAGTGGCTGCGGGTGGACCTGCCGGGCCCGGTGCGGATTCCGTACCTGGACGTCATGTTCGCCCCCGACCTGCTGCTCGGCCAGACGATCACGCGGGTGGCCGTGGAGACCGAGGGCGGCAGCCTGGTCCAGGACGTCCGGCGCAGCACCGACCCGCAGCGGCTGCGCGTGCCCGCCGGGCCCACCGGCTGGGTGCGGATGAAGGTGGTCGCGACCGGGACCGCCGGGTGGAGCTACGGGCAGCGGGTCGGCGTCGTCGAGCTGTCGATCCCCGGTGTCACGCCCGAGCGGTCGATCCGGCTGCCGGGCCGCAGCGGTGACGCGTACGTGATGGACCGAGGGCTCGACGAGCGGCCCGCCTGCATGCGCAACCAGTACCGGTGGGTCTGCAACGAGGTGGTCCTGGCCAAGCAGGGCGAGGAGACCGGGTTCGACCGGACCTTCCAGGCTGAGACCGCCTCGACCGTGGACGTGCGGGGAACGGCAGTGCTGACCGACCCTGAGCTGATCGACCGCTTCACCCGCATTCGTGCGGACCTGACGACCGTGACCGGCTCGTCCCAGCTCAGCGAGGACGCCGTGGTCTCGCCCAGGTCGGCGTTCGACGCGGACGGGAGCACCACCTGGATCCCGGACCCGGCCGACGCCGAGCCCACGCTCACCATCGCCTGGAAGGGCAAGCAGACGATCTCCAGCCTCCAGATCGGCCGCCCGGGAGGCGACCAGGCGGCCCTGGATGTGATCGTGAGCGGCGACGGCGGCGCGGTGCGCGGCGGGCGGGTGGACGAGCGGGGCAACCTCACGTTCAAGGCCATGTCCACCAGCCGGCTCCAGCTCCGCTTCGCCCCCTTCTCCCAGCGGCTGCAGGTGACCGAGCTGGTGGTGCCCGGCGTCGACCCGGTGGGTCGGCCCGCCGACGTCCCGCTGCGGCTGGACTGCGGGCTCGGGCCGCAGATCGAGGTGAACGGCCGCAAGATCCCGACCAAGGTCACCGGCAGCCACACCGACCTGCTCGAACAGCGGCCGGTGGAGATCGTGGGCTGTTCGGAGGCCGAGCTGGCCGCGGGCGACAACCGGGTGCGGGTGGCGGGCTGGGACCCGTTCGAGATCGACTCGCTCGTGGTCGGCGCGCTGCCCGAGGAGCCGCGCGGTGTGGCGGGGGCCGCGGTGCGGGGCACCTGGACCGCCTCCGTGCGCGAGGTCGAGGTGAGCGCGCCCAAGGACTCCTACCTCGTCGTCAACGAGAACCACAACGCGGGCTGGCGGGCCCAGATCAACGGCGAGACGCTCAAACCCATCAGGATCGACGGTTGGAAGCAGGGCTGGGAGCTGCCCGCGGGCACGTCGGGGACCGTCCGGCTGGAATACCTGCCCGATCGCGCCTACCGGCTCGCGCTCGTGCTCGGGCTGGCCGGGATCGCGCTGCTCGCGCTGGCCGCCCTGGTGCTGCGGGGGCCGCGGCCCGAGCACGTACGCGAGACCGCCCCGGCCTCGGCGGCCCGGATGTCGCGGGCGCGGGCGCCGTACGTGGTGGTGCTGGCGCTGGCGTTCGGCGGCTGGGTGGCGAACTGGCCCGGCATGGTCGCGGTGGTCGCCGCCGTGCTGGTGACCCTGCTGCCCCGCGCCCGCGGGCTGCCCGCGCACTGGGCGGCGGCCGGCCTGTTCGGCGCCGCCACGGCGTCGCTGGCGGCGGGCCTGGTGCTGCGCGACCACGGGATCGGCCTGCCCGGGATCGTCGTGGAGGTGCTCATGGACCAGGCGCCGCAGCTCGCCGCCTGCGCGGCCGTGGGCGTGCTGTTCGGCCGCCTCGTCACGGAGCCGGCGCGGCCGGAACCGGAGCCGGAGCGCCCGGCGGTGGAACAGGTGCTGACCGGTGCCGGCCGAGCTTGAGCGCGCCCACCTCGACCAGGTGGTGGGTGCCGACGCTCAGCACCATCGTGACCACGAACGACACCACCGCCACGCTGAGGAAGTCGCCCTGGAACGGCTGCGCGCCGGTCAGCTTGAGCTGCAGCGTGATCACGGGCGCGTGCCAGAGGAAGAAGCTGTAGGAGATGCGCCCGAGGTAGGCGCTCACGGGGTTGCCGAGCACCCGGTTCCTGAGCGAGCCGGGCCTGGAGGCCAGCGCGAACGGCGCCACCAGCAGCACCGCCACGGCCGCCTCCAGGCTCAGCCGCCACAGCGACTGCGACAGGGTGGGCAGCGTGAGCGTGCGCGGGCCGGCCAGCTCGGTGCTCAGCAGCGCGTACAGCAGGGCCGCCAGCACGAGGAGCTGCGGCGCCAGCGAGTCGACCACGCGGCTGTGCCCGATCCACACCGACAGCACCGCCATCGCCATGCCGCAGGCGAAGAACATCAGATGGTACGGCAGCAGCAGGGCGAGCTGCGGCTGCTCGAACAGCCGGGCCACGGTCACGGTGACCAGCGAGACCCCCGCCAGCACCGCGATGCCCGCCAGCAGCCGGACCGGCCGGTTCCCGCCGCGCGCCCACCGGTGCAGCACCCAGGCCAGCACCGGCAGCAGCACGTAGAAGGACATCTCGATGGGCAGTGTCCACATCTGGTAGAGCCCGTCGGGCACCGGGTCGCCGGGGAAGAAGTTCTGCGCCAGCAGCATCCACTTCAGCCGGCCCGTCCAGTCGAACGAGCTCCACGCCCACAACGCCAGCCCGGCGACCAGCCAGTAGGCCGGCATGACCCGCAGCACCCTGCGCCACAGGTAACGCAGCGGCCGCGGCCGTGGCGTATCCTCGATCACCGCGCGCGCCCACGGGCGGTAGAGCAGCAGGCCCGACAGGAGGAAGAAGATGGGTACGGCGATGCCCAGGCGACTGATCATCCACGGGACCATGCCCTCGCGGTACATGACGCCCGTGTTGCTGCCGACGTGCAGCAGCCAGACGCCGAGCGCGGCGATCGCCCGGATGCCGTCGAGGGCGGCGTCCCTGCTCCTCATCGCTGCTCCCACTGCTCGCTCCCGAATGCGGAAACCAGGATAGAACTTGTTTCTATCGATTTGGTTGCGGTGGTATGCCCGCCGATGACGGGTCGCACCCCCTGGCATACTTTGTTGCTCGACGATCGGACCTGACGACAACATGTTCTACAAAATGCGGAGGCCTCGATGGGTCGTATCTCCACGCTCGTCCTCATCGGGTTCGGGGCATTCTTCATCGCGCTGGCGCCGCTGCTGAAATTCTGGGCGGCCGGTCAGATCATCTCCGCGCCGGCCGACCAGTTCGGCATCTCGCGGCTGGAGGCCAAGAGCGCCCAGTACTTCTCTTTGCAGGACCTCAAGGTGCTCACCGGCGACCTCGACATCATCGTCACCACGCGCGGCGACGTGAAGGAGGCCACCGCCGACCGGGTGGTCTGGGACGAGGCCACGGTCGTCAACGACGTGACCAACAGCCGCCCGCAGATCGACATCACCGAGCGGCGCAGCGCCTTCGACCGCTACACGGGGCTGGGCCTCAACTGCTGCGGCACCAGCGTCGAGAAGGCGCCGGTCACGCTGGAGGGGCAGATCTACAAGTTCCCGTTCGACGTGGAGAAGAAGACGTACAAGGTGTTCAACGCCACGGCGCAGAAGGCGTTCGACGCCGCCTTCGTCCGCGAGGACAACGTCAACGGCCTGCCCGTCTACGTCTTCGAGCAGAGCGTGCCCCCGACCAAGACCGAGACTCGCACCGCCCCCGCCAACGTGCTCGGCATCACCGACACCACCGGCGACGTGCAGGTGGACCGCTGGTACGACGGCAAGACGACGTTCTGGGTGGAGCCGGTGACCGGCTCGCCGGTCCGGCAGGAGGTGCAGCGCCACGAGGTGCTGAAGACCCAGGACGGCGTGGAGCGCTCGGCGGCCTTCATCGCCACCGCGAAGATGACCGAGCAGACCGTGAACGACCTGGTCAAGAACGCGCAGGAGGGCAAGAACACCATCAACCTGCTGCGTAGCGTCATCCCGCTGGTGCTGCTGGTCGTCGGCGTCGTGCTGGTCCTGGCCGGCGTGGTCGTGGGCCGCCGCCGCCCGGCCGGCGACGAGTAATCCGCGCGCATTTCCAGGGCCCGTGAGAACGGGCCCTTTTCGTTGACTGCGATTCCTGCTAGAACGAGTTATAAATCAAGGTTACTCACCGGTACCAGACCAAAGGTTCTAGTCTAGAACGCGTTGCAGTTAGCTGGTCAGCGGACGTATTGTCGGGCCATGCGGACCCGTGTCACGGACATGTTCGGAATCGAGCTCCCGATCTTCGCGTTCAGCCATTGCAGGGACGTGGTCGCCGCCGTCAGCCGGGCCGGGGGCATGGGGGTGCTCGGGGCGCTCTACTTCACGCCGGAAGAGCTGGAGACCGAGCTCGCGTGGATCGACGAGCACGTGGACGGCAGGCCTTACGGGGTGGACGTCGTCATGCCGGCCTCGTACGAAGGCGCGCACTTCGCCCCCGATGAGCTGGTCGGCCGCCTGCGGTCCATGATCCCGGACGGGCACCGGGCGTTCGTCGAGAACCTCCTGACCAGGCACGGGGTCCCGCCCCTGTCGGCCGACGCCGACGCGGGGAAGGTCCTGCTCGGCTGGACCGACGCCACCGCGCGCCCCCAGGTCGAGGTGGCCCTGCGTCACCCCATCGCGCTCCTGGCCAACGCGCTCGGCCCGCCGCCCGCCGACATCGTCGAGCTGGCGCACGCCCACGGAGTGAAGGTCGCCGCCCTCGCCTCGACCCCGCGCCACGCGCTCAAGCAGGTGGAGGTGGGCGTGGACGTGGTGGTCGCCCAGGGCACCGAGGCCGGCGGGCACACCGGCGAGATCTCCACCATGGTGCTCATCCCCCAGGTCGTGGACGCCGTGGACGTGCCCGTGCTGGCCGCGGGCGGCATCGGCAACGGCCGCCAGATGGCCGCGGGGCTCGCGCTCGGTGCCGAGGGCGTGTGGACCGGCTCCCTGTGGCTCACGGTCGAGGAGGCGGACACCCCGGAGCTGGCCAGGCGGCGCATCCTCGCGGCCACGTCCCGCGACACCGTGCGCTCGCGGAGCTGGACGGGCAAGCCCGCCCGGCTGCTCAGGAACGAGTGGACACAGGCGTGGGAGTCGGAGGAGTCGCCGGGGACGCTGCCGATGCCGCTGCAGTTCATGCTGGTGTCGGACGCCCTGCGCCGCATCGGCCGCTCGGACGCCGCCGAGCTGGCCACGTTCCCCGCGGGTCAGATCATCGGCGTGCTGAACCAGGTGCGCTCGGCGAAGGACGTGGTCTACGGCCTCGTGGAGGAGTACGCCGAGGCCATGGAGCGCCTCGGACGCCTCACCGCCGACTGAACAGGTGCCCGTCCCCGGGGCCGTGACGCCCGTCAGCGTCCCTGGAAGACGGCCGGACGCTTGTCGCGGAAGGCGCGGGCGCCCTCCTTGGCATCCTCCGAGCCGATCACCGGCCAGCCCAGCTCGTCCGACACCTTCAGCGCGTCCGCCTCCGCCAGGCCCAGCGTGTCCCGGTACGTCCGCAGGATCGCCCGCACCGCCAGCGGGCCGGCGGCGGCCACGTCGTCGGCCAGCTCGCGCGCCGCGGCCAGCGCCTGCCCGTCCGGCACCACGCGGTTGACCAGGCCCATCGACAGCGCCTCCGCCGCCGTGACCGCGCGGCCCGTGAGCAGCAGGTCCATGGCGTGGCAGTACGGGATCTGCCGGGGCAGCCGCACCGCGCTGCCGCCCATCGGGAACAGCGCCCGCCTGGCCTCGAACAGGCCCAGCGTGGCCGACTCCGCCACCACCCGCAGGTCCGTGCCGACCAGCAGCTCCGTGCCGCCCGCGACCGCGTAGCCCTCGACCGCGCAGATGACCGGCTTGGTGGGCAGGTCCTCCCGCAGCAAGCCCTTCCAGTGGAAGTTCGGGATCTGCGCGGCCCTGGCCTGCACCTCCGGGTCCGTGGACGGCGTGCCCATGGCCTTGAGGTCGGCCCCGGAGCAGAACGTGCCCTGCGCGCCCGTCAGGATCGCCACCCGGATCCCGGGCTCCGCCGACGCGTACGCCCACGCCGAAGCCAGGCCGACCAGCATGTCCGAGGACAGCGCGTTGCGGGCCTCCGGCCGGTCCATGGTGACGGTCAGGACGTGGCCGTCGCGTTCGATCCGGCAGTGCGGCGTGCTGATCGGCAGGAGCTCCACGGGTGCCTCCGAAGTCGCTAAATCAAGCGCTTGCTACGAACTTTGGCCCAGGATACGCTCCCACCAGCAAACGAGAACAGGTTCCTGTTTGGCACGCCCTGAGCTGAGGAGATCAGATGGGCACGCTCGGTTTCTGGAGGCTCGCGCAGGCGGATCCCGAGTGGATCGCGGCCGTGGATCCCGACGGCACGCGGCACCGCGCGGGCGACCTCCTGGCCCGCTCGAACCGTCTCGTCCACGGCCTGCGCGCGCTCGGCCTCCGGCCCGGCGACGGCATCAGCGGCCTGGTCCCGAACGGCGCCGACGGTCTCGTCCTCTACCTCGCCGCCCTACAGGCCGGCTGGTACTACACGCCGATCAACTGGCACCTCACCGGCCCCGAGATCGCCTACGTCGTCTCCGACAGCGAGGCCCAGGCGTTCTTCGTGCACCCCCGCTTCCTGACGGAGGGCGCCCGCGCGGCCGAGGCCATCGCGCCCGAGCGCCGCTTCCTGACCGGGGGAGAGTCGCAGGGGTTTCGGACCCTGAGCGAGCTGACGGACGGGCGCCAGGACACCGCCCCCGCCGACCGCACCGCCGGCGCCACCATGCACTACACCTCCGGCACCACCGGCAAGCCCAAAGGCGTCAGACGGCCGCTCAGCGGCCTGGACCCGGACGACTCCGCCGAGCTGATGACGTTCCTGCTCGGGTTGTTCGGCATCACCCAGGGCCGCCCGAACGCCCACCTGGTGACCGCCCCGAACTACCACACGGCCGTGACCCAGTTCGGCGGCACGGCCCTGCACATGGGCCACACCCTCGTCTACATGGACAAGTGGGACGCCGAGGAGATGCTCGCGCTCTGCGAGCGCCACCGGGTCACCAACTCCCACCTCGTCCCGACCCACTTCAAGCGGCTGCTCGCGCTCCCGGAACAGACCCGCGCCAGGTACGACCTCTCCTCGCTCACCTGGATGATCCACGCCGCCGCCCCCTGTCCCGTCCCGGTCAAGTGGGCGATGCTCGACTGGTGGGGCGACTGCGTGTACGAGTACTACGCGGCCACCGAGGGCGGCGGCACCCTGGCCACGCCCGAGGAGTGGAAGGCGCATCCCGGCACGGTCGGGCGGGCCTGGCCGATCAGCGAGCTGCTGATCACCGACGAGCAGGGCGAACCCGTCCCCACCGGCACCCCCGGGACGATCTACATGAAGATGATGGGCGCCTCGTTCGAGTACAAGGGCGACCCCGCCAAGACCGCCGCGAACCGCCTCAAGGACCACTTCACCGTCGGCGACATCGGCTACCTGGACGAGGACGGCTTCCTCTACCTCTGCGACCGCAAGGCCGACATGATCATCTCCGGCGGGGCGAACATCTACCCGGCCGAGATCGAGAACGAGCTGATGATCCACCCCAAGGTGGCCGACGTGGCCGTGTTCGGCATCCCGGACGAGGAGTGGGGCGAGCAGATCAAGGCCGTCGTCGAGCCCGCGCCCGGCGTCGAGCCGGGCCCCGAGCTGGCCGCCGAGCTGCTGGCCTCGCTGGAGGGCCGGCTGTCCAGGATGAAGTGGCCCAAGAGCATCGACTTCATCGCCGAGATGCCCCGCGAGCCCAACGGCAAGCTGCTCAAGCGCAGGCTCCGCGACCCGTACTGGGAGGGACACGACCGTGCCATCTGATCCGCTGGTCGCTCAGCACGTCCTGGAGTTCCCCGGCGGCTACACGCGTACGACGGGGCCGGTGATCGGCCGGTTCCTCAGCGAGCTGCGCGCCCGCCGCATCGTCGGGGTGCGCACGGCGGAGGGCCGGGTGCTCGTCCCGCCCCTGGAGTACGACCCCGCCACCGGCGAGCCCGTCACCGGCGAGTACGCCGAGGTCGGCCCGGCCGGCACGGTCACCACGTGGGCGTGGGTGGACGAGCCGCTCGACGCGCACCCCCTCGACCGCCCCTTCGCCTGGGCGCTGATCCGGCTCGACGGCGCGGACACGGCACTCGTGCACGCCCTGGACCCGGGAGACCCCAAGGCGCTCAAGGCGGGCATGCGCGTCTGGCCGGTCTGGCGCGACCGGCCCACCGGTCACATCACCGACATCTCCCACTTCGTCCCCGAGGTCACGAAGATCGTGTCCAACGTGCGCGCCGAGTACCGCCTCCAGGCGGGTGGCGCGCTGCGGGTCTTCCTGGCGGGCATCGAGCGCGGCGTCTTCCTCGGCGGCCGGTGCGAGCGCTGCCAGAAGGTGTACGTGCCCTACCGGCTCTCCTGCCCCGAATGCGGAGCGGCCATCCCGGAGACGCTCGAACTCCCCGACACCGGGACGATCACCACGTTCGCCATCAACAACCTGCCCGATCCCCGGGCCCCGCAGGTGCCGTTCGTGTCGGCGTACATCCTGCTCGACACCACCGACATCCCCCTCATCGCGCTCATCGGGGACGTTCCCGTCCACGCGGTGCGCCAGGGCATGCGGGTCAGGGCGGTCTGGGTCCCCGAGAGCGAGCGCACGGCGTCGATGGCGAACGTCCGCTGGTTCGCCCCCACCGGCGAGCCCGACGTGGAGCTGTCATGAGAGAGGTCGCCATCGTCGCGTTCGCCCAGACGCGGCACACCGCCCACGACACCGGCCTGACCGAGCCCGAGCTGATCGCGCCCGTGATCGACGAGGTCAAGGAGCGCACGGGGCTCACCCGCTTCGGCTTCACCTGCTCAGGGAGCTGCGACTACCTGGCCGGGGCCCCGTTCTCGTTCGTGTCGGCGCTCGACGCGCTGGCCGCCTGGCCGCCGATCTCGGAGAGCCACGTCGAGATGGACGGCGCCTGGGCCTTGTACGAGGCGTGGGTCCGCCTCCAGCACGGTGACGTGGACTCCGCCCTGGTCTACGGGTTCGGCAAGTCGTCGCTGGGCGACCTGCGGACGATCATGACCCTCCAGCTCGACCCGTACTACCTGGCGCCGCTGGGGCTCGACCAGCTCTCCTACGCCGCCCTCCAGGCCAACGCGGTGGGCGCCGACAGGAAGGAGCTGGACGAGATCGTCCGGCGGAGCCGGGCCGACGGGCGGAGCAACCCGTACGCGCTCGACCTGCCCGAGCCCGACGGCGAGGACTTCGCGGTGCGACCGCTCAAGCGGACCGACGTCCCGCCACTCACCGACGGGGCCGCCGCGATCGTGCTCGCCACCGGCGACCTGGCCAGGCGCCTGTGCGCGAACCCGGCCTACGTCACCGGCATCGCCCACCGCACAGAACCGCACTACCTGGGCATGCGTGACCTGGCCAGATCCGTCTCCGCGGCCGACGCCGCACGGGCCGCGGGCGTCGGCAAGGGCCCCGTGGAGGTGGCCGAGCTGCACGCCCAGTTCCCGCACGAGGAGATCCTCCTGCGCCGGGCCCTGGAGCTGGGCGGCGACACCCGGATCAACCCCTCCGGCGGCCCGCTGGCCGCCAACCCCGTCATGGCCACCGGCCTCATCCGCATCGGCGAGGCCGCGCGGCGCATCCACGACGGCGCCGCGAACCGTACGGTCGGGCACGCCGCGGGCGGCCCCTGCCTGCAGCAGAACCTCGTGACCGTCCTGGAGGGATGACGATGGGAAACCGGTGCGCGGTCATCGGCGTCGGCCAGACGCACTACACCACCAAGCGGAGCGACGTCTCCATCGCCGGGCTGGTGCGCGAGGCGGCGCTGCGGGCGCTGGCGGACGCCGGACTGACGTTCAAGGACATCGACGCCGTGGTCATCGGCAAGGCGCCCGACCTGTTCGAGGGCGTGATGATGCCGGAGGCGTACCTGGCGGACGCGCTCGGCGCGGCGGGCAAGCCCATGATGCGCGTGCACACGGCCGGCAGCGTGGGCGGCTCGACGGCGCTGGTCGGCGCGAGCCTCATCCAGGGCGGCGTGCACGAGCGCGTCCTCGTGGTGGCGTTCGAGAAGCAGTCGGAGTCCAACGCCACCTGGGCGCTCTCCACCCACCTGCCGTTCAGCTCGTCGCTGGTGGTGGGCGCGGGCGGCTACTTCGCGCCGCACATCCGCGAGTACATGCGCAGGTCCGGCGCGCCCGGCCACATCGGCACGCTGGTGGCGGTCAAGGACCGGCTGAACGCGCTGAAGAACCCGTACGCGCACCTCAAGATCCCCGGCATCGACCAGAAGATGGTCGAGTCCACGCCCATGCTCTGGGAGCCGATCCGCTACCTGGAGACCTGCCCCTCCAGCGACGGCGCCTGCGCGATCGTGCTGTCCTCGGAGTCGGCGGTCACCGGCACCCCCGCCTGGGTGCACGGGACGGCCATGCGCTCCGAGCCGATCTTCCGCGCGGCGCGCGACACGGTCAGCCCGCAGGCGGGCAAGGACTGCGCCGCCGACGTCTACCGCCAGGCCGGCATCGCCGACCCGCGACGGCAGATCGACGTGGCCGAGATCTACGTGCCCTTCTCCTGGTACGAGCCCATGTGGCTGGAGAACCTGGGGTTCGCCGCGGAGGGCGAGGGCTGGAAGCTCACCGAGTCGGGCGCCACCGCGCTCGACGGCGACATCCCGTGGAACGCCTCGGGCGGGGTGTTGTCCAGCAACCCGATCGGGGCGTCCGGGCTGATCAGGTTCGCCGAGGCCGCGATGCAGGTACGCGGGACGGCCGGCGAGCACCAGGTGGACGGCGCCCGTACGGCGCTCGGCCATGCCTACGGCGGGGGAGCCCAGTTCTTCGCGATGTGGATCGTCGGACGGGAGAGACCCTGATGGAGTTCAACCACGCTGACCTGTTCGAAGGGCTCGCGGACGCGATCGGGGACCGGACGGCCGTCGTCTGCGGCCAGGAGCGGCGCACCTACGCCGAGCTGGAGGCCGAGTCGAACCGGCTCGCCCACTACCTGCTCGACCTGGGCATCCGGCCGGGCCACCACGTCGGCCTGCACCTCTGCAACGGCATCGAGTACGTCGCCGGCCTGCTCGCCGCACTCAAGATCAGGGCCGTGCCCATCAACGTGAACTACCGCTACGTCGAGGCCGAGCTGCTCTACCTCTACCGCGACTCCGACCTGCGGGCGCTCGTCTACGACGTCGAGTTCGAGCCGCGGGTGGCCGCCGTGGCCGACGAGGCGCCGCGGCTGGAGCACCTCGTCGCGGTGGGCGGGCCGCCGTCGATCGGCTCCGCGGTGCCGTACGCGACCGCCCTGCGGCTCGGCAAGCCGGAACGGGGCTTCGCGCCGCGCTCCGGCCAGGACGTCTACATCATCTACACCGGCGGCACCACCGGCCTGCCCAAGGGCGCGATGTGGCACGTCGAGGACCTGTTCATGGGCTTCGGCGGCGGCAACCCGTACGGCGAGCCGCGCACCACCCCGCAGGAGGTCGTCGACGAGGCCGTCAAGGCCAACCCCATGGTGATGATGGCCGCGCCGCCGCTCATGCACGGGGCCGCGCAGATGGCCACGTTCATCGCCTGGTGGATGGGCTCGGCCATGGTGTACGTGCGCAAGTTCGACGCCGCGGAGGTGTGGCGGGCGGTCGAGCGGGAGCGCGTGTTCACCCTCAACATCACCGGCGACGCCATGGCCAGGCCGCTGGCCGAGGCCCTGGAGGGCGGCGGCTACGACGTCTCCTCGCTGTTCGTGGTCAGCTCGACCGGGGCGATCCTGTCCGGCGCGGTCCGCGACCGCCTCCAGGAACTCCTCCCCAACGTCATGATCCTGGACAGCTTCGGCTCCACCGAGTCCGGCTACACCGCCTCCGGCGTGGCCGGCTCCTCGCCCGAGAAGGGCCTGCGCTACCAGCCGAACACCATGGTCAGACTGGCCGTGCTGGATGAGCGGCACCGGCCCGTCGAGCCAGGCTCCGGGCAGCTCGGCACGGTCGCCAGGTCGGGACGGGTGGCGTTCGGCTACTACAACGACCCCGGCAAGACCGCCCGCACGTTCGTCACCGACGAGGACGGCACCCGCTGGCTGCTCACCGGCGACCTGGCCACGGTCGACACCGACGGCACCGTGAACATCTTCGGCCGCGGCTCCCAGTGCATCAACACCGGCGGGGAGAAGGTGTTCCCCGAGGAGGTCGAGGCCGTGCTCAAGGGGCATCGGGCGGTGTTCGACGCGGTCGTGACCGGGGTGCCCGACGAGCGCTGGGGGAGCAGGGTGGCCGCCGTCGTCGAGGCGCGGCCGGGCGTCGAGGTCACCGCCGCCGACCTGGACGCGCACTGCAGGAAGCTGCTGTCGGGGTACAAGGTGCCGCGCACGTACGCGTTCGTCCCGGAGATGGTGCGCTCACCGGCAGGCAAGGCCGACTACCGGTGGGCGCGCGAGATCGTCGAGAACGCCGAGCGCTGAAAGCGTGCGGTACGTTCACCCGGTGGGCGGGACCTGCGCCAAATAGGCGGCCAGCTCGCCCGGCCGCGACAACGGCACCATGTGGCCGCCGGGCAGCTCGTCCGGGGTGATGCCGAGCCGCTCCTGCACGTGCCGGCGGACGAACTCGGGAGTGAAGAGGCGGTCGTCGCGGCAGAGCAGGTATCTCGTCGGCACCTCCGGCCAGGCCGCCAGCGGCCACGGTTCGCCACTGGCGCGGTCCATGCTCATCTTCTCGGCGAGCGGGCCGTCGTGGGCCAGCACCCGGTCGGCCAGATCGCGCGGGACGTCGTTGAAGTAGAGCTCGTACTCGTCCTCGATGCCGGATGTCTGGTAGCCGCTGCGTTCCCACCACTCTTCCGGCGACTCGCCGGGACTCGGGATCATGGCGGTCACCAGGACGAGCGCGGCCGCCTCCACGCGCGCGCAGACGAGCGGGCCGACGAAACCACCCCAGGAGTGGGCCACCACCACGAGAGGCCGGCGCTCGCCGATCGCCTGGACGACGGTGTCGGCGTAGTCCCACAGCCCTGCCCGGGGGTCGGACATCGGCAGGTCCACCGCGACCGTGTCGTGCCCGCGGTCACGCAGTTCCGCTTCGA
Organism: Nonomuraea antimicrobica; assembly: GCF_039536965.1. Taxonomy (NCBI): domain Bacteria; kingdom Bacillati; phylum Actinomycetota; class Actinomycetes; order Streptosporangiales; family Streptosporangiaceae; genus Nonomuraea; species Nonomuraea antimicrobica. The sequence continues at coordinate 96,582 of NZ_BAAAZP010000022.1, forward strand.
GCAGGTGCCAGTCGAAGGAGCTCCCGCCGCCGCCGTGAATGAGAGCGAAGGTTGTCATGACGGTTCTGACCGGCGGCGGCGGGAAAACTCATCGGCGCAGCTCGTCCTCGACGGCCTGGGCCTCCTCGCTGCGGCCGGCCTTCTCCAGCAGCTTCAGCCGGGCCAGCAGCACGTCACGGCGCAGGTCGCCGCCCTCCGCCTGGGGCACCTCGCGCAGCAGGTCCGCCGAGACGCGCAGGGCCGCGTCGGCGGCGTCGTCCCGGCCCAGCTCCCGCTGGCAGAAACCGAGCCGGGCGTGCGCCACCGCCCGGGAGAGGGCGTCCCGCGCCACCTGCGTACTGCGGTGGAAGACCAGCCCGGCCTCCAGCGCCCGGTCCGCCTCCATCAGCGCGTCGCCCAGCATGAGCATGGCCCTGGACAACAGCCCCGCCTGCAGCGGATTGCCCGGCGAGAACCGCTCCAGCGCCGCCACCGCCTCCCGCAGCGGCAGTACGGCCTCGGCCGCCAGCTCCCGCGTCCTGAGCGCCGAGGCCAGTGAGAGACAGGCGCCCGCGCGGCTGACGTGCAGGGCCTGCGCGTTCACGCCGGTGGTCAGCAGCTCGTCGTAGATCGCGATGGCCTCGCGCGCCCGTGTCTCCGCCTCCACGCCGCCGTCCGGCCGCAGCAGGGGCAGCAGCTCGGAGCTCTGCGCCAGCGAGTCGGCCAGGATCGCCCGGTACGTCAGATCGTCCGGCGACCGCCTGGCCACCCGGATCAGCTCCCCGACCAGGACGTCGGCCTCGATGTACGCGCCGAGCATCATGTGGCACCCGGCCAGCCGCTGGGTGGCCAGGGCGTGCTTGACCGTGCCGGGTTCGTGGCCGGTCGTGGCGATCCTGGCGTACCCGGCGGCCTCCTGCGGGCGTCCCGCGGCCAGCAGGTCGTCCGCGATCAGCGCGGCGGTCTCGGCGGCGGCCGTTGGCTCCGGCAGTTCCGTGAACAGCCGCAGCGCCTCCACCAGGTGCGTCATCGCCTCCTGCCCCTGCCCGAACACCCGCAGCATCCGCCCCCGCACCTGGATCGCCCGCGCCCGCACGCGCCGCAGCTCCCGGCCCGCCTCTCCCGCCCGGTCCAGCTCGGCCAGCGACCAGGCGATCGCCTCCAGGGCGGCCCGCGGGCGGTCCAGCGCGGCCAGGGTGCGGCCGAGCTGGGCGTAGACGACGGCGGCGACGGCCGGGTCCTCCAGCTCGTCGCACAGGTCCGCGGCGCGCTCGCAGTGCGCCAGGGCCTCGACGGCCCGGCCCTGGTCGAGCAGCTCGGCCGCGTAGCGGTGCAGGGTTTCGACGAGCGTCCGGTCCTGGCGGTCGCCGAGCAGGTCGACGGCCTGCTCCAGAACGGCGAGCCCGGGGGCGGCCAGGGTGGCGAGGGCCGTGCCGAGCGGCTCGCGGTAGGCGCCGGAGACGGCGGCGAGACCACGGTGGACGCGCACGTTCAGCTCGGCGACCTGGTCGGCGGTGGCGGTGTCGCCCGCCCGCGCCGCGGCGGCCGAGAACGCCGCCAGGCACCGGCCGTACCGCTCGTACGTCTCCAGCCCTCCGGCCCCGCTCAGCGACACCTCCCGCGCCAGCGCCTCGGTGAACGCGGTGAGCGGCCCCACCAGCTCGGCCACGGCCGTGACCTCGTTCGCGAAGTTCGCGAAGTTCGCGAACCAGGAAAGCGCCTCGATGAGCGCGTCGAGCGCATCCGCGCCGGGCAGTGGCCGGAGGTCCAGAACCCGCCGGTACAGGGCGATGGCGGCGGCCGGTCCCTCTCCCTCCACCCGCAGCCTCGCCAGCCGGATCAACGCCAGCAGATGCACCCCGACCAGGTCGCGGGGGACCGGCGCGAGTCGCGCCATGGCCGCCGTGCCCTCCGCCAGCCTGGCCTCGGCCGCGTCGCTCTCGCGCAACTCGGCCAGGCACAGCCCGCCCAGCTCCAGGCAGGTGGCGGCGAGCAGGCGTTCCCGCTCACCGGGCGATGACGGGATGAGGTCGAGCGCCCGGTTGACCGACTGGAGCGCGCCCTCGGTGTCGCGCCGGGCGAAGCGGATGCCGCCCTGCAGACGGAGCGCTCCGGCCAGGGCCAGGGGGCTCTGGAGCTGTTCGGCCACCAGCTCGCCGTACACCCCGACCAGGCGATCGGCCGCCGCCTCCACCTCGGGCGGGCTCGCGGTGCGGGACAGCGCGACCGTCTCCAGGGTCATCAGCTCGGCCAGCTCCGTACGGATCGCGGCGCTCGTCCCGGTGTGCGGCTCGTACGACTCCATGGCGGTGCGCAGGTGCCCGACGGCCTCGTCATGGCGGCCGAGTCCCACGAGCGAACGTCCGAGCGCGGCGGCGACCATGCCCACGGCGATCGCGTGCGGCCCGTCGGGCGCGGCATGCCGTTGGAGCAGCTCGGCCGCCTGTGCGGCCAGCGCGTACCCGTCCGCGGCCCGCCCCGTGTCGGCCCAGGCCCGCGCGAGCACGGCCTGCGCGGACAGATACGCATGAACGTGCTCGATCTCCGGCGTGTCGACGCCTTCGACGGCCTGCCTGCACTCGGCCAGCCGCCGTTCCGCCCTGCCCACGGCCTCCTCCGGCCGGTCGGCGACCATCGCCGGCAGCCACGGCTCACCGTCGTCGCGGTCATGGCCGGACGCCGTCCGCCCGCGCCCCGGGCGCAGCCTCAGCATGGCCCGTACCTCGCGGCCGTGGGCCTGGAAGGAGGCGTCGCCGGCGCTCAGCTCGTCGTACAACTCGGCGGCCAGTACGAGCTGGGCCGATCCGTCCTCGGTGCGGCCCAGGCCGTCGAGGCAGAGGCCGAGCAGCCGCCTGCCCCTCGCCCGTGTGGCCGGGCGCCCCTCGCCCGCCATGGCCATGGCCTCCTGCACCGGCTCCAGCGCCGCCTCCGGCCGGTCGTCCACCAGCAGCAGTTCGCCGAGGTCGAGGAGCTGCCCGGCCAGGGCGGGGCGGTGCTCGCCCGGGTCGAGCGTGACGAGGGCGCGCAGGTTCCGTACGGACTCGGCGGCGGACCGCACGGCCGCGTCCAGATCCTCCACGGACGTGTGCAGCCGGGACAGCGCGGCGGCGGCGGACGCCAGCAGGGCCCGCAGCACGGGCTCCTCGGCGGCCAGACCGCGCAGCCGCGCCACCGCCTCGGCCGCCGGCACGAGGGCGTCGGACGGCCTGGCACGCGTCTCCAGCCAGGCGGCGATCAGGTGGAGCCGGTGGGCCACGTCCCTGTTGGTCCTGGCCACGTTCCCGACGGCGGCGGCGGCCGCGACGGCGAGACACCCGGCCAGCTCGGGCAGCGCGTCGGCGACGCCGGTCCCCTCGAACGGCGTCATCGGGTCGGGGACCTGCACAGGTGCCGCGACGCCTGACGCCCTCCCCTGCCCGCCTCCCGACACCACGACCTGGGACGGCTGAACGTAGTCCGACCTGGCCGAAGCGGGCGACGGCGGAGGCGAGTGCGGTGCAGGTCGTTCAGCGGCGGAGTGCGCAGGCGGCAGGGGGAGTCGTTCATCGGCGAACGCCCGTGCGCCTCCGGCGACCGGCGCGGACGGCCCCAGGCCGAGCACGTCGCGGATGGGCGGGGTCGGGTGGTCGTCCGGCGAGCCCCAACCGGACTCGCCCGCCACCGGAGTCGGGGGGAACACCCGGCGGTCTCCCCTCGACCCTCCGGAAGGTCGCGCCTCGTCCCTCGCCGGGGACCGAGGCCCCACCCCGGCGTCTTCGGGCACCACGGCCAGGACACCCGACACGTGTGCCGCGAAAGCGCCGTCGCCACCCGCCGCCTCGAACGCCGCCACGGCCGCACCCAGCCGCCCGCTCCCCAGCAGCGCGCACGCGACGTTGTACTGCGCCCGCGCGGCCCGCTCCCCGTAGCGGGGGTCGTCCTCGGCCAGGACGCGGAACCTAGCCGCCGCCTCCTGCGCCGGTTTCAGCGCGCCCTCGGCCTCACCGCCGAGCAACAGGCACGCTGCCAGCCCGAACAGCGCCTCCGCCCGCCCGGCGGCCTCCTCGTACGGGGGAGCGCCCGCGTAGACGTCCACCGCCTGGGCCGCCGCGACGACCGCCTCACCCACCCGCCCGGCGGCCGTCAGCGCGCCCGACAGCCACGTCAGCGCCCCGGCCGAGGCGAGCCGCTCACCGGTACCGTGCCGATGCCGCACGGCCAGCTCGGCGAGCGTCACGTTGAGCGCCCGCAGCCCCAGCCCACCCGCGCCCAGCCCAAGCCGACCCTCCTGCGGTCCCAGGTCGTCCGTCCGCAGCGCCTCCTGCAACGCCGACCCGCCCTCCCGTGGGTCCGGCCTGGTCGCGTGGGGTGGCAGCATCGGCAGCGCGGCCACGGCCTCGGCGAGCTGCCGATCGTCGGAGAACGACCTGAACGCGGCGTCGAGCACGTCGCCGAGCCGCGTGCCGGGGTTGGCCACCGCCTCCGCGACCAGCCTCCCGGTCCGGCTGGCGATCAGCGACCACAGCGCCGACCTGGCCCGCTCCGCGCCGACCGAGCGCCGCAGGACGTCCAGCATGCGTACGAGATGCCCGGTCGTACGGCCCTCGTGGTCGTGCACGGCGAGCACTAGCGCGTCCAGGTCCTCGACCTCGCCGAGGAACTGCTCGGCCACCAGGTCCGGCCCGAGCGACGCCAACCGTTCACCACGACGGCCCAACGCGCCGGGCAGTCCGGTCACGGCGGGCGATCCAGGCGGTTCGGGCGGTCCAGCGAAGACGCGCCCCAGCCAGCGAGCCACGCTCACGGCGCTACTGGCCGTCCGATCGCCGACCGTCGCCCCAGTGTCGGGGGCGGGTGTGGTCGGGGTGCGGTTGCGGATCCCGGGCACGGTCGTCAGCAGGCCGGGCAGCTCGGCCGGGGTGGGCGCGGTGAGCGCGAGCACCGCCACGGCCCGCCGCGCGGTCACGTCGCCCAGCCGCTCCTCGCCGTCCGGCCAGACCCGCGCCCACTGATCCCACTCCCGCGCGACGAACCGCCCGAGCAACCCACCCCTGACCGCCGCCGCCCCTCCACTACCGCCGGGCACGCTGTCGCCGGGTGCGGCGGCGTTCTCCTTCGCGTCATGGCCGCGGGCGCCGGACGCCCCCGGTTCCTCGCCGTTCGCGTCGTGCAGTCGCAGCAGGGCGGCCAGGTGGACGTGGAGGGGAAGGCCGTACTCCGGGTCGTCGAGGCGTGGCGGGGCGGGGAGCGCGGCCCGGCTCGGCGCGTACGCCTTCATCGCCGCCAGCGCGTGCTCCCCGCGCTCGGCCAGCGTGAGCGGGTGGGCGTTGAGCGGCACGGTCGTGGTGTTGAGTCGCCTGAGGCGGCCACCGGCCGCCGTGTCCAGCCGCCGCCACCAGTCCATCTCCCCTGGCTCCCGGACCAGCAGCAACAGCCGTACGCGGGGATTGTGCCCGTGCTCGGCCAGATGCCGGATCAGCTCGCCCACCAGCGGCGACGACCCCTCTGGCCGATCGACCACGACCAGCGTCGGCCGTGGCGCGTCGAGGCGGACGTTCCTGGACAGCAGGCCGCACACCGTGTCGAGCGGCAGGAACCTGGTGTCCCAGCCCGCCGCCGCCAGCTCCGCGCACAGCTCGCCCGCCAGCCTGGACTTCCCGATTCCCGCGCGGCCGGTCACGACGGCGATCGACAGGGCGATCGACAGGGTGTCCGGCCCGGCCGCCCACGACCGCAGCTCACCCAGCTCCTCGTCCCGCCCCAGGAACGGCACCACCGCGTGCCGCGCCATCAGCACCGTCCAGTCCGCACGGTCCTCCGGCAACGGCTCGCGCGCGGGCGTCAGCAGGCCGGGCAGGGGCACCCGGGAGCCGTCCTCCGCCACGGTTTCGAGGCACCCGGGAGGTACGCCCACCAACTCCCGGAAGCGCTCGTCGACCAGCAGTGCGCTCACGGGTACGGCATCGAGCCGCCGCTCGGCGTACCCCGCGGGACTCGGGGTGACCACGCCGACGATCTGCCCGGCGGGCTCGGCGAGCAGGGCGGCCCCCGACAGTCCCCGCCAGAGCGAGATCGGCATGCCGTCGGGCTCCCGGCCGGGCAGGCTTGCCGTCAGCGCCGTGGTCACCGCACCCGTGGGCGTCTCCACCAGGCCCGACACCGGCTCCGCGGCCCGGGACCCGGCCCGCCGCCCCGCCTGCTCGAACCCCCTGGCCACGCAGCGCACCCGCTGATCGCCGGAGGCGGCGACCCGGGCCCAGCGGGTGTGCTCGACACCCGGTGACGAGGCCCACGCCGGTTCGGCGGCCCGCAGCAGTACGGCGTCGCCGCGCCCCCGCCACACCGGCTCGGCCCGCAGCCACCGCGCCGACCCCGCCGGCCGTACGTGACAGGGGACGCCGGGCGCCACCACCTGGCCGGAGGTCAGCACCAGGTCGGCGCCGATCGCGTATCCGGAGCCGGTCACGCCGACGTGGTCGTCATGACCGGAGAAGACCTCGACGACCCGTTCGAGCCCGAGGCGGTGCGGTGCCGTGTCCAGGTGCGGTGCCGTGTCCATGGGTCCGCCTATTACCTACGTGCCGACGTGCCGTCTCCCTGATCAGTGGGTGATCTCGTTCTCACTATTGCACTATGGGCCGGAAATTTCCTGCCTTGTCATGCCTTCTCAGTTGTGAGCCAGGCGGCCAGTCCCAGGTAGACGATCCCGCTGCCGACATTCAGCCGCCGCCTCGCGAGTGCCGACCCGCGGATCCGTCCGGCCAGGGCGGAGGCGAGCATCGCGTACGTGCCGTCGGAGGCCATGCCCAGCAGCATCCACAGCAGGCCGAGCACGAGGATCTGCGGCCCGACCGGCCCGAGGTGCGGCTGGGCGAACTGCGGCAGGAACGCCAGGAAGAAGATGGCCGTCTTCGGGTTGAGCACGTTGACCACGAAGCCCTCCCAGAACAGCCGCCGCTTCGACTGCACCCGGATCTCGACGGCTTCCTCGGCCTTCTCCCTGCTCATCAGCTTGCGTACGCCGAGCCAGACCAGGTAGGCCACGCCCACGTACTTGACCACGGTGAACGCCGTGGCCGAGGCCGACAGCAGGGCGCTGATGCCCAGCGCCGCCGCGGCCGCGTGGACGAGGGAGCCCGCGTGCACGCCCAGCACGGAGATCAGGCCGGCGCCGCGGCCCTGGGAGACGCTTCTGGTGACGATGTAGAGGACCGCGGGCCCGGGTACCACCAGCAGGCCCAGGGTGGCCGCGCAGAAGACGGCGAGTGTCGAGATGTCCGGCATGGGGCCATGGTAGAGGCGACGTCAAAGGCTTTCTCTGAGCGCCTTCAGCAGGGCTTCGGTGGCCGGTGGGTGGGGTGGTTCGCCGTAGACGGCCGCGTACACGTGCCTGATCGAGCCCGGCACCTCGCGAGCCTCCACCTCCGGGTGGCGGTGGGCGGCGAGGGCGAGCCCCGGCAGCAGCGTGAGCCCGAGCCCGGCCGCGACCAGGGCCTGCACCGCCACGATGTCGTCGCTGGTGAACGTGATGCGCGGCTCGAAGCCGGCCTTCTCGCAGACGTCGAGCAGGTGGCTGCGGCACCGGTCGCACCCGGCGATCCAGGCGGAGTCGGCGTGGTCGGCCAGCTCGCCGGGCCGGGCGTTCGAGAGCAGGAAGCTGGGGTCGTCGAGGAGGTGGACCAGGTGCAGGCCGCTGTCCTCTGGGTCGGTGTCGTCGTAGCGGAACATCACCGCCACGTCCACCCGCCCGGCCCGCAGCAGCCGCAGCGCCTCCGGCGGCTCGGTCTCGGTGAGGTGCAGGCGCAGCCCGGGATGCTCGGTGGCGAGCCGCCGGGCCGCGTGCGGGATGAACGTGCCCAGCGCCGAGGGAAAGGCCCCCAGCCGCACGCGGCCGGAACGCAGCCCCACGTGGGCGGCCAGCTCTTCGGCGGTGGCGTCGAGCCGGCCGATGATCTCCGCGGCGCGCTCGGCCAGCAGCCGGCCCGCCTCGGTGAGCCGGATGCCGCGCCCGGCCCGCTGGACGAGCTTGGCCCCGGTCTCGGCCTCCAGCCGGGCCAGGTGGTGGCTGACCGAGGGCTGGGAGTAGTGCAACTCCTTGGCCGCCGCGGTCAGCGAGCCCTTGCGGGCCACCGCGACCAGGACGCGCAGGCGTACGACGTCGAGCATCTATCAATCGTATCTATCGATTGCCCATAAGACTTCTGTTGGACCTATCGGTTGAAATGCAGGACCGTGGAAGGGGAAGCCCGATTATTGATTTTCCCTAGGGGAATACCATGAATATCACAGCCACCACGGTCGCCAGGCCGGGGCTCGACGTCCTCGTGTCGGGGGTGTCGAGGATCGTCGCCCGCGGGCTCGGCGGCCGCGAGACCGCCTTCGCCGTCGCCGGGCTCATGCGCGAGCACCTTCCCGGCCTCGACATCCTCACGCCCGAGGAGCGCGCGGGCTCACCCGAGCGGTACGTCTCCCACATCCTGCACGCCGAACGCGACTTCTCGGTCGTCGGCGTCGTGTGGCGGCCCGGCCAGGACACGGTCGTCCACGACCACGTGTCGTGGTGCACGTTCGGGATCATCAGCGGGATCGAGCACGAGACCCTCTACCAGGACATGGGCGACCACCTGGTGGAGATCGGGCGGACCGACAACCGGCCTGGGGAGGTCAGCGGCTTCGCGCCGCCCGGCGACATCCACACGGTCCGCAACACCAGCTCGGAGATCGGCGTCTCGCTCCACGTGTACGGGGCCGACGTGTCCAGGCTCGGCAGCAGCGTACGCCGCGTCTACGACCTCCCGGTCAGGTAGGGGCCGGGGCCGCCCGTTCGGGCCGCTCCGCTCGCGCCGCGATGAGTTCTCGCCGTCCTCCAGGTCTGCCCGGGTAGAACCACCCGACATCGCATCGCCCCGGCCGAACGGGGCAAGGGAGCCGACCATGGAGCCGATCACCGATCTGGACGCGCGTTTCAGCGCCGCCGACGCCGCCCCCACGCCCTGGGCCGAGGCGCGGGCCCAGCTTGAGCGGGCGGAGACGTACTGGCTGAGCACCGTACGCGCGGACGGTCGTCCGCACGTCACCACATTGCTGGCCGTCTGGCGGGACGGCGCGCTCTACTTCTGCACCGGCGGCGAGGAGCAGAAGGCCAGGAACCTGGAGTCCAACCGCCACTGCGCGCTCACGACCGGGGCCGGCGCCCTGCACGAGGGCCTGGACCTGGTGGTGGAGGGCCCGGCGGAGCGCGTCACGGATCCGGGCAGGCTTAAGGAGCTGGCCGCGGCCTGGGAGGCCAAGTACGGCCAGGACTGGCACTTCGAGGTGGGCGACGGCGGGTTCGTCAACCAGGCGGGAGGCCCGGCCCTGGTCTTCGAGGTCAAGCCGGTCAAGGTGCTGGGCTTCCGCAAGGGCGACTACGCACAGACCCGCTGGCGCTTCTGAGCCGCCGGAATCACCACCAGGGACGCGGACTTCGACGACGCCCCCGAGCGGGCCTCCGTCCACACCGCCGTCTCACGCCTCTACGCCCGCCAGCGCGGCGAGATGTACGACGAGTACCTCGACGGGAAGCAGTCCTGGAGCACCGGCTGGCGCGGCGCGGCCTTCAGCTCCGAGTACCTGCTGCCGCTCACCGCCGACGAGCTGGGGGAGCTGGTCCAGGAGCTCAACGACCTGGTCGTGAGGTGGCGCAGGCGCGGGGAGGCGGCTCGCGAGGCGGGCGACACGGCGGGCCGGGAGAACGTCGCCGTGCACGCGTACGGCTTCCCGTTCCGCACCTGACGGCCCGATCCGAGGGCGCGGCGCCACTCCGGCCTGATCTGAGGAGACCACCGATGTATCCGGACTCATACCTGTACGTGGAGCGAGTGAGAGCCCGCGAGCTGAGGGCCGACGCCGACCACCACCGCCTGTCCCGCTCCCGGGCCACCGGTCCGGTGGCCCGGGAGTGGGAGATCCGCCTGGGCTGGGCGCTGGTGGAGACCGGCCTGCGGCTCATCCACGGGCGCGCCGTGAACCACTGACGAGCCGCCCGCCCGGCCGGACGCCGTCACGAGGACGTCTCCCCGCCCGGTCCTGTGAGATTCACCACGCGGGGCCGGACCCGCGGGGGAGGGGCCGGGCTACACCCCGAGCGCCGAGGGCAGGCTCAGCTCGCGCAGGAACAGCGCCTCGGTGGTGGCCACCCTGCGCAGCTCCTCCAGGTCGACGCGCTCGTTGGGGGCGTGGATGGCCGCCTCCTCGTCCTCGGCGCCGAACAGCAGGATCTCGGCCGCGGGGAACTGCTTGAGCAGCGTGCTCACCAGCGGGATCGAGCCGCCCGCGCCCACGTCGCGCGGTGGGCGGCCGAAGGCGCGCTCCATGGCGCGGTTGAGTGCCGCGCGGGCCTTGCCGCCCGAGTCGGCCTGGAAGCCGGAACCGACGGTGAAGTCGCCGAAGGCCACCTGCACGTCCCACGGCGCGACCTGCCGCAGGAACTCCACGACCGCGTTGACCGTCGTCTTCGGGTCGCCGGTCGGAGGTACGCGGACGGTGACCCGGGCCCGCGCCACCGGCTGGACCGCGTTGACCGCCCCGGAGACCGAGGGTACGTCGAGCCCCGTGACCGTGATCGCGTACGACGACCACAGCCGGTCCGCCAGCGACCCGGAGCCCACCAGTGAGACGCCGTCGAGCACCCCGGACGTCCGCCTGAACTCCTCCTCGGACGGCCCGTGCCCGAGGAACGACCCCCGCGGCAGCCCCGGCACGCGGACGTCGCCGTTGTCGTCGTGCAGGGAGGTCAGCATGCGCATGAGCGCGGCCAGCGCGTCGGGCGCGGCGCCGCCGAACGAGCCGCTGTGCACGGCCTCCCGCAGCGTGCGCACCTCGATGGTGAAGGCGGCCATGCCGCGCAGCGACGTGGTCACCGCCGGGTCGCCCACCCGCGGGTTGCCCGTGTCGGCCACCACGATGGCGTCGGCCCGCAGCAGGTCGGGGTTGCGCTCGACGAACGCCTCCAGCCGGTCGCCCGCGTATTCCTCCTGGCCCTCGATGATGACCTTGATGCCGACGGGGAAGCGGCCCTGGAAGGCGCGCAGGGCGGTGACGTGCGAGATGACGCCGGACTTGTCGTCGGCGCAGCCCCGCCCGTAGAGACGGCCGTCGATCAGGGTCGGCTCGAACGGCGGGGTGCGCCACGCGGCCGGGTCGCCGGCCGGCTGCACGTCGTAGTGGGCGTAGAGCAGGACGGTCGGCATCCCGGGCGGGGCGGGCGCCTCGCCGTAGACGGCCGGGAAGCTGCCCTCCACCGGCAACTGCTGCACCCGCGGCAGGCCGGTGGAACGCAGCAGTTCCTCCGTCATGGTGGCGGCGGCGAACACGGGCTCTTCCGGGTGCCCGGGGAAGGCCACCGAGGGAATGGCGGCCAGCCGCTTGAGCTCCTCGACGGCCTGCGGCATCGCGGCGGAGACGGCGTTCTCGATCTGGTCAGGAGTCACGGGACGGTCCCCCGGGGGTCGTTCTCAACAGGTCACGGGTCAACGGTTCGCGGGCGGACGGCGGGCTCGCCCGGTGGGTGACCAGGCGTCCGGCAGTTCGCGGCGGTTCGTCTCATTGGATCACAACCGGCCCTGCGCTGCGGAAACGGGGCGTGCGCGATTTTGACCCGCGCGCTAATCTACATGCGGATTTCGTTGCCCCTACATAGCGGTTCTGCGGATCTCGGATTTCTTGCAGAATGCGGCGACCGATTCGCTTGGCAATCCGCAGGTGAGCATGCAGACTGTGGGAAGTTGAGACACGAGGGAAGATAACCATGACGCAGCCGGAACACGACGTCCTGAAGGCCGCGCAGGACAACCTGTGGTTGCACTTCACCAGGCACAGCGCCTACCAGCAGTCCGAGATCCCGACCATCGTGCGCGGTGAGGGATCCTACGTCTACGACATCCACGGCAAGCGCTACCTCGACGGCCTGGCCGGGCTCTTCGTGGTCCAGGTGGGCCACGGGCGCCACGAGCTGGCCGAGGCCGCCGCCAAGCAGGCCCAGGAGCTGGCGTTCTTCCCGCTGTGGTCCTACGCCCACCCCAAGGCGGCTGAGCTGGCGCAGCGCCTGGCCTCCTACACCCCCGGTGAGCTGAACCGTGTCTTCTTCACCACGGGCGGCGGCGAGGCGGTCGAGACCGCCTGGAAACTCGCCAAGCAGTACTACAAGCTCGTCGGCAAGCCGCTCAAGCACAAGGTCATCAGCCGCCAGATCGCCTACCACGGCACCCCGCAGGGCGCGCTGTCGATCACCGGCATCCCGGCGTTCAAGCAGATGTTCGAGCCGCTGGTGCCGGGCTCGGTCCGGGTGCCCAACACCAACCACTACCGCGCCGACGAGATCACCGGCGTCAAGGGCATGACCCCCGAGGAGTACGGCATCTGGGCGGCCGACCGCGTGGCCCGCGCCATCGAGATGGAGGGGCCCGACACCGTGGCCGCCGTCTTCGCCGAGCCCGTCCAGAACGCCGGCGGCTGCTTCCCGCCGCCCCCCGGCTACTTCCAGCGCCTGCGCGAGATCTGCGACGAGTACGACGTCCTGCTCGTCTCCGACGAGGTCATCTGCGCCTTCGGCCGGCTGGGCACCATGTTCGGCGGTCAGAAGTTCGACTACGTGCCCGACATCATCACCTGTGCCAAGGGCATGACCAGCGGTTATTCCCCGATCGGGGCCATGATCGCGCACGAGCGGCTGTTCGAGCCGTTCAAGAACGGCGACACCATGTTCGCCCACGGCTACACGTTCGGCGGTCACCCCGTCTCGGCGGCCGTGGCGCTGGCCAACCTCGACATCTTCGAGCGAGAAGACCTGCTCGGCCACGTGAGCGCGAACGAGCCGCGCTTCCACCAGGCCCTCGACGGCCTGCGCGACCTGCCGATCGTCGGCGACGTACGCGGCTCCGGCTACTTCTGGGGCATCGAGTTGGTCAAGGACAAGGCCACCAAGGAGACGTTCGACGCGGACGAGTCCGAGCGGCTGCTGCGCGGCTTCCTGTCGAAGGCCCTGTTCGACGCCGGCCTCTACTGCCGCGCCGACGACCGCGGCGACCCCGTCATTCAGCTCTCCCCGCCACTGATCGCCGGACAGAAGGAGTTCGACGAGATCGCACAGATCCTGCGCGGCGTGCTCAGTGAGGCATGGGCGCGGCTCTAGCCCCTTCACCTGGGGCCTACCACCCCTTCCGGCACGACGGAGTGCCGGTTCCCGAAAGGATCCACCGCCATGAAGATCGGCGTCCCCGCCGAGGTCAAAAACCACGAATATCGCGTCGCCGCCACTCCGGCGGGCGTGCACGAGTTGGTGCGCAACGGGCACGACGTCACCGTGCAGCGGGGCGCGGGCCTGGGCTCGCAGATCCCGGACGAGGAGTACCTCTCGGCCGGTGCGAAGATCCGCGACAGCGCCGACGAGGTCTGGGCCGACGCGGACATGGTGCTCAAGGTGAAGGAACCGATCGCCGAGGAGTACCACCGGCTGCGCGAGGGGCTGGTGCTGTTCACGTACCTGCACCTGGCCGCCTCCCGGCCGTGCACCGAGGCGCTGCTCCAGGCCGGGACGACCGGCATCGCGTACGAGACCGTTCAGGTCGGCAACGCGCTGCCGCTGCTCGCCCCCATGTCGGAGGTCGCGGGCCGGCTGGCGCCGCAGGTGGGGGCGTACAACCTGATGCGCTTCAACGGCGGCCGTGGCGTGCTGCCCGGCGGCGTGCCCGGTGTGGCCCCGGCCAGGGTGGTCGTCATCGGCGGCGGCGTCTCCGGGCTGAACGCCGCGCAGATCGCGGTCGGCATGGGCGCGGACGTCACCGTCCTCGACACCAACGTCGACCGCCTGCGCTTCATCGACGCCGTCTACCAGGGACGGCTCAAGACGCTGGTGTCCACCTCGTACGCGATCGAGCAGGAGGTCCTCCAGGCCGACCTGGTCATCGGCGCGGTGCTGATCCCCGGTGCCAAGGCCCCGACTCTCGTCTCGAACGCCCTCGTCGCGCGTATGAAGCCGGGCTCCGTGCTCGTCGACATCGCCATCGACCAGGGCGGCTGCTTCGAGGACTCGCGGCCGACCACGCACGCCGACCCCACCTACAAGGTGCACGAGTCGGTCTTCTACTGCGTGGCCAACATGCCGGGCTCGGTGGCCAACACCTCCACGTACGCGCTGACCAACGCGACGCTCCCGTACGCGGTCAAGCTGGCCAACCTGGGCTGGCGCGCGGCCGTCAAGGCCGACGCCGGCCTGGCGGGCGGGCTCAACACCCACGCGGGGCGGCTCACGAACGAGCCGGTCGCCCAGGCGCTCGGCCTGCCCTGCACGCCGGTCTCCGAACTGGTCTGACCGCTCTGAGGGCACGGCCACGCCGCCGTGCCCTCGCGTCGTGCCCTCGCACCGTGCCCTCGCACCGTGCCCTCGCACCGTGCCCTCGCACCGTGCCCTCGCACCGTGCCCTCGCACCGTGCCCTCGCACCGTGCCCTCGCGCTGTGGCGTCGATCGGGGTCAGCGCACTCCGAGGCGGCGGCGCAGGTCGCGGGCCGTGGTCAGGACGTGCTGGAGCTCGCCCGGGCTGGGCCACGGCGCGCTGCCCGGGCGTACCAGCGTGCCGCGTACCGAGGCCAGGTGCTCCACCGCGCTGGCGTGCACGCCGCTGCGCGCCACCAGCCAGGCCAGCACGTCGGGGTGGCGGTGCAGCGGCCGGGTCACCAGGTCCCACGTGGCCAGCACCTCGGCGAGGTCGGCCGCCGCCAGCGGCACCCCGCCCCGGCGGCCGGTGGCGATGGCGGCCAGCTCCGCGCGGGCGGTCAGCTCGGGCTCGGCGGGACGGTCCCAGGCGGCCGGCGGCGGGTCGGACAGCCACTCCTTCGCCTCCCCGTGCTCGCCCGCCACCGACAGCAGCCCGCCCAGCTCCACCGCGGCCCCGTGGTGCCCGGCCCGCGCCGCCTGACGGAACCAGTGCTCGCCGCCCACCAGGTCGCCGAACTCGGCGATGAGCAGCAGCCCGTAGTCGAAGGCCGCCTCGGCGTCGCCGCCGGCCGCCGCCCGGCCGAACCAGTGGCTGGCCGCCGCCGGGTCGCCCAGCTCCACGCAGACGAACCCGGCCATCCGCTGGTCCTCCGCCCGCCCCGCGCCCGCCGCCTGCTCGAACCAGCCCCGCGCCGTACGCAGGTCGCCCCGGGACAGCGCGACCCCGCCGAGCCGCGAGGCCGCGCCGGGATGCTCGCTCCTGGCGGCCAGCCGGTAGTACGCCTCGGCGCCCTCGGGATCACGGCTGGCGTGCAGATAGAGCCCCAGACAGTACGCCGACTCGGCGTGCCCGCCCCGGGCCGCGCACTCCCACCGCCGCACGGCCTCCGCGTCGTCGCCCGAGCCGTAGGCCAGGAACCCCAGGTCGTGGGCGGAGGCCACGTCGCCGTCGTCGGCCGCCCGCCGGTACCAGTCGCGGGCCGTGCCCAGCTCGCCCGCGTCCTCGCAGATCAGCGCCAGCCTGCGCGCGGCCGTACGGGACCCGGCCGCGGCGGCGGTCTCGAACCAGGCGCGGGCGGCCACCGCGTCGCCGCGCTGCTCCAGTAGGAGCGTGGCCAGGTTCGTGGCGGCCTCGGCGTCGCCGGTGCCGGCGGCGGCCTCGTACCAGGTGAGGGCCTCCTCCAGGCTGCCGTGCTTCTCGTGCCAGATGCCCAGGTTGTAGGCGCTGTCGACGTTGCCGCCCGCCGCCGCCCGCTCCCACCAGAGCCGGGCGGCCGCACGGTCGCCGTGCTGGGCGTAGAGCTTGCCGAGCCGGTGCGCGGCCCGCGCGTCGCCCGCCCGCGCGGCGGCCAGCAACTCGGGCTCGTCTCCCACGCGCGGCGCCGGTACCGCCACCTCTCCTTGCCAGGCCATGGCGACAGACTGGCACGTGATCACCCGATCGCGAACCGTAATCGCCGACAAGGTCCTACGAGAAGTCGATGAAGCCGGTGTACATGCCCATGCCGCACACGTACCGCAACGTGCCGGGGGGTTGCGGCGGCAGCCGTACGGTGGCCGGCAGCGGCACGTCGCGCCCGTCGATCGTGACGGTGCCGGTGCACCCCCGGTCCGCCACCTTGAAGACCACCTCGACGGGCACACCCGCGCGCGCCGACACCATCGCGGGCCGGTAGCCCTCGCGCGTGGCCCACACGGTGACCGACTGCGTGCCGTCGACCATCCGCGCCGCCGCGAGGCCAGGGCCCGCCGCCGGCGCCGGGGCGGAGAGCCAGCCGCCCAGGTTGAGCCCGGCGCCGACGGTCCAGAGCCCGGCGGCGACGGCCACGACCCCGGCCAGCCGCGCCAGACGGGTGCGGGAGACGTGCCGCAGCACGTACCCGAGCAGGGCGAACGCGGGCGCGGTGCCGACGACGAACCCCGCCATGGCCGCCGCGCCCGCCACCGGCGAGCCGCTGGAGACGGCGAGCATCTCGATGCCGAGCGTGACGCCGCAGGGCACCAGGATGGTGGCCGCCCCCAGGAGGGGCGCCCGGTAGCGGGCCGCGTTCCGTACCTGGGCCGTCGGCGTCGCGGGGGCGCAGGCGGCCCGTCCCCGCCGCATGATCCTGACGGCGTACGCGACGACCGTGAGGCCGGCCGCGACGAGCAGCACGGCCCTGGCCTGGGGCGGCGGGCTGACGGCCGAGCCGAGCAGCCCGAGCAGCGCCCCCGCCGCGCCGTACGAGGCCAGCCGCCCCGCCAGGAACCAGGCCACCAGCGCGGGATCGCGCCCGTGGCCGTCGCCCGCGAGGCCCATCATGAGCCCGCCCTGGGTCGCGGTGCAGGTGGCGGTCCCGGCCACGAGACCGGCGGCCAGGCCGCCGGCCATCAGGGAGACGGCCTGCGCGCTCAGCGGACGAGCACCGTACGGTCAGCAGCGGCGCGCCCCGCGAACGGCCAGGGGCGACCGCAGCCGCACCGGCCGCGGGACGTGGCGATGGCGTGCATGGCCGACCCCGCTCTCTACGAAGGCGCATACGCAACGTAACGCGGGGCCGGGAACGCGGCCAGTGACAGTTGTCCCACCCTGGGTGACGTTTGGGGCGGGCCGCCCCGGAGCGCGGACCTTCTTCGGGCGGAGGCGGGCCGTCATGCGGCCTGGCCGGTGGGCCTCCTCGCCTCGATGAGCACCCGGGCGGAGTGGGCCACGAACGGCCCCTCCGACTCGATCAGCTCGTGCAGCTCCCGCAACCTGTCGCGGTAACGCTCGACCGAGAACCCGGGCACCGTCCAGATCACCTTCCGCAGGAAGTAGACCACCGCCCCGATGTCGCCGAACTCCATCCGCAGCCGCTCGTGGCGCAGGTCGAGGACCTCCAGCCCGGCGGACTCGGCCTCCTCCCCGGCCAGGACCCGCTCGTCCGCCGCGCCCTCGCGCGGCCCCATGAAGTAGTCGCGCAGCTCAGCGACGCTGCGCGGCCCGATCTGCTGGGAGAGGAAGGTGCCGCCGGGTCGCAGCACGCGGGCGATCTCCGCCCACCACGTCCGCACCGGATGGCGGCTGCTCACCAGGTCGAAGACCCCGTCGGCGAACGGCAGGCGCGGCTCGTCGTCGTCGGCCACCACCCAGGCCCCGCGCGGGCGCAGCCGGGCCGCGGCCAGCGCCAGGTTGGGCGGCCAGGACTCGGTGGCGACGGTCATCGGCGGCAGGGTGGGCAGCCCGGCCAGGACCTCGCCCCCGCCGGTCTCGACGTCGAGCGCGGCCCGCGCCCGCGCCATGCGCTCGCCCAGCCGCCGGGCGTAGCCCCATGAGGGCCGCCGCTCGGTGGCCCGGCCGTCGAGCCAGGAGAAGTCCCAGCCCGCCACGGAGACCTCGTCGGCCTCCTGGACCAGCTCTTCGAACGTGCGTCGCATCCTTCGACGATCTCAGCGGCCCGCCCCGCGTTCAATCCAATTTCGTTCGGCGAAGCGGTCGCGGACGGTCGCGCGGTCGAGCCCGAGCTGGTCGATGAGCTGGGCGACGGGGTCGGGCCGCCTGCGCTCCAGCAGGTTGAGCGCCAGGTGCCGGGGCATCTGGGCGTTCCTCGTCTTCGCCGTGGTGGCCTTGATGGACTCGTTGAGCACGGCGCGGGCGCTGGAGGTGAGCGCGGTGGAGGGAACGGCGGGATGCTTGCGCGGGGTCTCGGGCAGCTCGCCGACCTCCAGGCCGAGCAGGCGCAGCGCCGCCCGGTCCAGCTCGTCCAGCGCCGTGCGGGCGGCCGCCAGGTCCACGCCCATGGTGTGGGCCGACTCCTCGTGGTGCAGGAGGCCGAGCAGCAGGTGCTCGGTGCCCAGCCGCCGGTCGCCGCGCAGCCGGGCCTCCTCGAACCCGGCCTTGACGATCACCGCCACCGCGCTCTTCTGCCTGCCGAACATCGTCAGCTCCTCACTTCCCGTATTTGGCGTGCACCGACTGCCGTGACATGCCGAGCGCGTCGCCGATCTGCTCCCATGTCCAGCCCTGCTCCCTGGCCAGCGCCACGGACACGGCCTCGACCTGCTCGGCCAGCCGGTGCAGCGCGCCGACCGCGCGCAGGCCCATCGCCGGGTCGTTGGCCCGGATCCGCTCGGACAGCTCTCTGACGTCCACGCTGTCAGTCTAGCCTGACACGGGAGGAGCTTGTCAACCTGGCCTGACGGCCATGACGTTCACAGCCAGCCCGGCTTGACCAGGCCCGACTCGTAGGCGATCACGACGAGCTGGGCGCGGTCGCGGGCGTGCAGCTTCATCATGGCCCGGCTCACGTGCGTCTTCGCGGTCGCCGGCGACATGAACAGCTTGGCCGCGATCTCGTCGTTGGTCATCCCGGTGCCGACCAGGGAGAGCACCTCGCGCTCGCGCTCGGTGAGCTGGTCGAGGCCCTCCGCGGGAACGGGCTCCTTGGCGCGGGAGGCGTACTCGGCGATCAGCCGGCGGGTCACGCTGGGCGACAGCAGCGCCTCCCCGGCGGCCACCACCCGCACGGCCTGGATCAGCTCGGCCGGCTCGGTGTCCTTGACCAGGAAGCCGCTGGCGCCGCCGCGTAGCGCCTCGAAGACGTACTCGTCCAGCTCGAACGTCGTCAGGATGATGATGTGCGGCCCCGGCGGCATGCGCCGGGTGGCGGTCAGGCCGTCGGTGCCCGGCATGCGGATGTCCATGAGCACCACGTCCGGCCGGTGCTCGCCCGCCAGCCGGACGGCCTGCGCGCCGTCGGACGCCTCGGCCACCACGGTCATGTCCGGCTGGGCGTCCAGCAGCGCCTTGAAGCCCGCGCGGACCAGCGCCTGGTCGTCGGCCAGCAGCACGTTGATCATGAGGTCTCCTCGGGTAGTGGCAGCCGGGCCTCGACCTGGAAGCCGGGGCCGGCGGGACCGGCGACCAGCGTGCCGCCAAGCGCGGAGGCCCGCTCGCGCATGCCGGGGATGCCGTTGCCGCTGCCCGACTCGGACAACACGGCCGGGGTGGTGGCGCCCGTGTCCGACACCTGGACGACCAGCTCACCGTCGGCGAACTCCAGGCGCACGCTCACCTCCGAGCCAGGGGCGTACCGGGCGGCGTTGGTGAGCGACTCCTGGACGATCCGGTACGCCGCCCGATCCACCTGCGACGGCAGCGGCCGGGAGCCGACCCGCTCGAGGCTCACCTCCATCCCCGACCGCTCGACCAGCTCGTCGAGCCGGTCGAGCCCGGCGGTGGGGGAGCGCGGGGCGCCCTCGCGCAGCACGTCCAGCACCGAGCGCATCTCGCCGAGCACCTCCTTGGAGGCGGTCTTGATCGTGGCCAGCGCGCTTCTGGCCTGCTCGGGGTTGGCGTCGATGAGGTGCAGCGCGGTCGACGCCTGCACGTGGATGAGGGAGATGTTGTGCGCCAGCACGTCGTGCAGCTCCTGCGCCATCGTCAGGCGCTCCTCGCTGGCCTGCCGTCTGGACTCCTCCTCGGCGGTCCGCTCGCGTTCGGCCCGGCGCTCCCTGACGATCCTGGCCAGCTCGGCCACGACCATCAGCAGCATGATCGAGGTGAGGATCCACACGCTGTGGAAGATGTCGCGGTTGCCGACCATCCAGGCGTACGACAAGAAGGACGCGAGCGTCATCCCGGCCATGAACCACGCCATCAGCCTCCTGCCGCGCACCACCAGGAGCACCAGCAGGACACCGGGGCTGATGAAGCTGGGGCCGTAGGCGTAGCCGGCGATCAGGAAGAGGTCGCACGCGGCGAGCGCGGCGGCGGTCGTGAGCAGCGGGAAGCGGCGGTGCAGCAGCACCGCCAGCGGGCCGACCAGCAGCAACGCGTAGGCGTAGGGGTCGAGCGGCTCCCGGTCCCGCTGCCCCCACGAGGCGCCCCTGGCGATCACCATCTGGCCGACCGCCACGATCAGGGCCAGATAGGGGTCGAAGCCGTACTTCCTTCGCACGTCACCCACGCTAGAGGACCCTTCTGACCAGCGCATCACCCCGGTGTGTCAGGGGGCCCTACCACGACGGGCGTACCTGGGTCATCGTGGAGACCATGCGTCGTGTGATCATTCCCGCAGCAGCAGTCCTCATCGCGCTCGCATCGGCACCCGCCGCGCTCGCGCAACCCCAGCACTCCCAGAAGAAGGTCCCCGTCGCCGAAGGGTACGGCGGCGCCGTCGCCACCGTTGACTTAGATGCCAGCAAGGCCGCCATCTCCGTGCTCAGGAAGGGCGGCAACGCCGTGGACGCCGCGGTCGCCGCCGGGGCGGTGCTGGGCGTCACCGAGCCGTACTCGTCGGGCCTGGCCGGAGGCGGCTTCATGGTCTACTACGACGCCAGGCAGCGCAAGGTCTTCACGATCGACGGCCGCGAGACCGCGCCCCAGGCCATGACCGCCACGTCGCTGGAGGGCATCCCGTTCGAGGAGGGCGTCACCAGCGGCCTGTCCGCGGGTGTGCCCGGCACGGTCGCCAACTGGGACCTGGCCCTGCGCAGGTTCGGCACGATCTCCCTCAAGCAGGCGCTCCAGCCGGCGATCGAGGTGGCGTCCAAGGGCTTCGTGGTCGACCAGACCTTCCACGACCAGACCGCCGCGAACGCCGCCCGCTTCAAGGACATCGCCTCCACGGCCGAGCTGTACCTGCCCAACGGCGCCCCGCCGCCCGTCGGGTCGGTCTTCAGAAACCCCGAGCTGGCGGACACGTACCGCGAGCTGGGCAGGCGCGGCCCCGCCTGGCTCTACGGCGGGCAGCTCGGCAAGGAGGTCGTGGCGACCGTCAAACGGCCGCCGGTCACCCCGGGCAGCACCCGCAACGTCCGTCCCGGCCTGATGGAGCTGTCCGACCTGCGGGCCTACCGGGCGCTCCTGCGCGAGCCCACCAAGGTCTCCTACCGGGGCATGGACGTGTACGGCATGGCCCCGCCCTCCTCCGGCGGCTCGACGGTCGGGGAGGCGCTCAACATCCTCGAAGCGCTGCCGGACGTGGGCCTGCACGAGTACCTGGAGGCGTCCAGGCTGGCCTTCGCCGACCGCGGCAAGTACGTCGGCGACCTCCCCGGCGTCCCGCTGAGCGAGCTGCTGTCCGACGGCTTCGCCAAGGAGCGGGCCTGCCTGGTCGGCGACACCGCGATGGGACACCCGGCCGCGCCCGGCAACCCCGACGGCTCCTACGAGCCCTGCCCCGCGCCGACCGGCCAGGCCGCCCCGGTTGCCACGGAGGGCCCGGAGACCACCCACCTGGTCGTGGCCGACCGCTGGGGCAACGTGATCGCCTACAACCTGACCATCGAGTCCACCGGCGGCAACGGCATCGTGGTGCCGGGCCGCGGCGTGCTGCTCAACAACGAGCTGACCGACTTCACCTTCGGCCCGGCCCCCGGCGACCCGAACCTGCCCGGCCCCGGCAAGCGGCCCCGCTCGTCGATGGCGCCGACGCTCGTGTTCGAGGACGGCCGGCCGGTGCTGGCGGCCGGTTCGCCCGGCGGCTCCACCATCATCACGACCGTCCTGCAGATCCTGGTCAACCGGTACGACCTCGGCATGAACCTGCCCGACGCGCTCGCCGCACCCCGCGCCACCCAGCGCAACACCGAGCAGACGCAGGCCGAGCCCGCCTTCCTGGCCAGGTATCAGACCGAGCTGGCGGCCAAGGGGCACAAGTTCGCCCAGAACCCGGAGATCGGCGCCGCCACCGCGCTGGAGTTCCTCGGCCGGGGCCGGATCCAGGCCGTGGCCGAGCCGTCGCGACGCGGGGGCGGCAGCGCGCTGGTGGTGTCGCCGAGCAGATGAGGTCGCCCGCTCGTAGCTGAGCTGCTAGTAGATGAGTTCGTACGCGCCGGGCCTCACCCTCCGGGTACGCGCCCAGTACTCGAAGGTGAAGCCCGGCCAGATCGTCCGGTTCACTCCGTTCTCGTCCAGGTACCAGGAGTGGCAGCCGCCCGCGTTCCAGACCAGCGGGTCGAGCCGCCGGCGCAGCCGGTCGTTGAACGCCCGCTGCGCCTCCGGCCGGACGTCCACGGCCCTGGCCCGGGTGCGGGCGAGCAGGCGCAGGCACTCGATCACGTAGCGGACCTGCGACTCGATCATGAACACGACCGAGGTGTGCCCGAGACCGGTGTTGGGGCCGAGCAGGAAGAACAGGTTGGGAAAGCCCGAGGTGGCGATGCCGTAGTAGCCCTCGACGCCGTCCTTCCACGCCTCCTGGATGCTCACCCCGCCCCTGCCGGTGATGCGCCGGCCGGTGAGCGCGTCCACGACCTTGAAGCCGGTGCCGTAGACGATCGCGTCGGCCTCGTGCTCGACCCCGGCGGCGTCCACGAGCGAGCGCTCACGGACCTCCGCGACGCCCTCGGTGACCAGCGTGACATTCTCCCTGGTCAGGGCGGGGTAGTAGTCGCTGGAGACCAGGATGCGCTTGCAGCCGATCAGGTAGTCGGGGGTGAGGGCGGCGCGCAGCCCAGGGTCGGGGACCTGGGCGCGCAGGTGGCGGAGCGCGAGCCGTTCGTGGGCCTTCATCAGGCGCGGGTCCACGGCGAAGCCCAGGGCCCGGCTCTCCAGGGCCCAGTAGATGCCGTCGCGCAGGGCCCTGGCCGCGCCGGGCGCGCGCAGCAGCCGCCGGGCGGCGGGGGAGAAGGCGAGGTCCGGCTTGGGGTGGATCCAGGGGGCCGTGCGCTGGAAGACGGTCAGGTGGCGGACGACGGGGGCGAGCCGGGGGACGAACTGGACGGCGGAGGCGCCGGTGCCGACGACGGCGACGCGCCTGCCGGCCAGGTCGGCGGAGTGGTCCCACCCGGCCGAGTGGAAGGCCGGGCCGGTGAACGACTCCCGCCCCGCGACGTCGGGAAACTTCGGGACGTGGAGGGCGCCGATCGCGGCGACCACCGCCTTCGGGCGCAGGACGTCGCCGTCCTCCGTGGTGAGCGTCCAGTCGCGGGCGGCGTCGTCGTACTCGATTGAGACCACGCGCTTGCCGTACCTGAGGTGGGGGGTGATGCCGTACTTGGCGGCGCAGGCGCGCAGGTAGTCGTGGATCTCCGCCTGCGGCGAGAACATCCGCGACCAGTCCGGGTTCAGCTCGAACGAGTACGAGTACAGGTGCGAGGGCACGTCGCACGCGCACCCGGGATAGGTGTTGTCCCGCCAGGTGCCGCCCAGCTCGGCGGCCTGCTCCAGGACGAGGAAGTCGTGGAAACCGGCCTCCTTGAGCTTGACGGCCATGCAGATCCCGGCGAACCCGGACCCGATGATCACTATCCGCGGCCCTGTTCCCGCCACTGTCCGTGGCTCACCCACTCGACCTCCCGAGGGCGTGCTCTTATTGGACTTCTCATCCAATATAGTGACCGTGTTTCACCGAGGTCCAGAGGGGGATCCGTTCTGCCCGGGAACGACGAAGACCCGCCACGGCCTCCGCGGCGGGTGATGCAGTCGGCTGCTACCGGACGGCTACTGGAGCAGCAGGAAGGCGGCCACGCCGACGATCACGATGGCGACGACGACCGCGATGATGGGCACGAGCGGCGACTTCTTGGGCTTGGACACGGCCGCCTCCTGCTCGCGAGCGTTCGCGAACGCGCGGAAGGCCTGGGTGTTGCCCGCGGGGTCGATGTGCTGGTCAGACATGGCCAGCAGCCTAGCGTCATTGCCTGTGCCGTTTGTGTCTTTTGGCGGGATCTGCGGGCCGGGCTGATTACGGGACCGCCCCACCGGCCGGATAGCTTTGAAGCATGCTGAGGACCCTGCTCTCACCCCGGCTCATGGGGCTGCACCTGCTCACGACAGGGGTCCTCGTCGCGTTCATCCTGCTCGGGCGCTGGCAGCTCGGCGTCTTCCAAGATTCGGGAAAGCCGCACGCCTCCACGGATCCCGGGCCTGTCGCGGTCGCCACGCTCGCCCAGGTGGGGTCCCAGATGACCGGCGAGGCGGTGGGCCGCAGGGTCACGGCGGAGGGCGTCTACGAGGCCGGGCGTCAGCTCCTGGTCGCCGACCGGCGCGCCGACGTCGACGCCCCCGGGGGCAACGTCTCGCGCGACGACGGCTACTGGGTGCTCACGCCGCTCCGGCTCGACGACGGCACGCTCATGCCCGTCGTACGCGGCTGGGTGGCCAAGGCCGACGACCCGGCGGTGGCCTCGGCGCCGCAGGGCCGGGTCACCGTGGCCGGGCGGCTACGGCCCCAGCAGGGCACCGACAGCGTGCAGCGGCGCGCGGAGGGCCTGCCGGCCGGCCAGGTGCAGACCGTCTCCACGGGCGAGCTGGTCAACCTGTGGACCGGCCAGCGGGTCCGCACCGGCTATGTCGTGGCGCAGCCGCCCTCCGGCTCGCTGACGCAGGTCAAGGTGGCCCCGCCGGTCGTGGGCGGCACGCTGACCTGGCGTAACCTGGCTTACGCCGCCAACTGGTGGATCTTCGCTGGATTCGCCGTCTTCATGTGGTTCCACTTCGTCCGCGATGCCGTGCGGGCGGACCGGGACCGCGGCACGTCGTCCCCTGAGATGGTTCTGGAAGGTTAACGGTGGAATCGGCTCTCAAGCCCTTCCGGGTGCTCGCGTACGCGGTGGGTGTCATGCTTCTCGTGCTCTGCGTGGCCATGGTGCTGCGCTACGGCTTCGGCGAGGCGTCCATGTCCAAGGTCATCGCCCCCATCCACGGCGGGCTCTACATGATCTACCTGATCGCGGTGATGAATCTGGGCATGAAGGCGCGCTGGACGTGGCCGTACATGCTCGGTGTCATGCTCGGCGGCACGGTGCCCTTCCTGTCGTTCTACGTCGAGCGAAGGGTGACCCAGCGCGTGCAGACGGCGCCGGCCGCGGCGGGGGCCTGAGAGCCGGGCCCTCGGGCCCCGCCGCCGACGGGTCAGCGGCCGGTCAGTGGCCGATGCCGCGCTTGCGAGCCCTCTTGAGCCGCTCGCGCTGCGACGGGTCGAGCATCAGGTAACCGACGACCGGGGCGGCGACCACGCCGAGGACGACCAGCAGGGTGACCCAGCTGGGCAAGAAGATCAGCGAGAGCAGAACCGCGGCGCCCGCGCCGATGGCGTACTTCTGGATTGGAGACATCCGCAACTTCCTCCGAACGCGGAGCCCACGCCCCGCCTCTTCCACATTCTGCGTCGCCTGTCCAACGTGTGAACCCACCGCCGTGGTTCCATTCGCGATGTATCGCAATCGTTGCGCGCGTCGCCGGGCCTCTCCATCCCGTTACCCCGGATCTACGTGCCGCCCTGTTCGACGACCGCCAGCAGGTCGAGGCGGGCCTCGTCGAGGGTGGGACGTTCCAACGGGTCACCCGACAGGAGCCGGAACAGGACGGGGGCCAGCGTCCCGGCCCGCGTCAGCGACGCTCCGGGCGCGGGCGGGCGGCCCTCGGCGGCGGCGAAGAGCGTGGCCCCGAGGGACCACAGGTCGGCCGCCTGGGTGACGGCCCCCTCGGGGGCGGTGTAGGCGGGCAGCGTCCCCGACCTCGGCAACGGCGTCAGCCGCGCCCGCCCGTCGGCGTCCACGAGGATGTTGCCCGGCTGCACCCCGCCGTGGAACTCGCCCAGCTCCGCCAGCCGGTCGAGCACCGCCAGCCCGATCGCGGCCACCTGGGCGGGCGGCAGCGGGCCCGAGCCCTCGATGACCGCCTCCAGCGGCCGGTCCACGGCCAGCAGGTCGAGCGTCTCGCGTACGACCTCCGTCGGGGGCGGCCCCGACGGGTGCAGCATGGCCCGCAGCAGCGACCTGAACGGGTCGGCCCCCGCCGCCGGGACCTGGCCGGGCGGCCGGCCCTCCACCGCGTAGTGCAGCGTGGCGGCCAGCGACCACAGGTCGGCCGAGGGCAACATGCTGAGGCTGGGGAACCCGAACCCGCTGAGCAGCGCCCGGCCGGTCGTGGTGAGCAGCACGTTGCCGGGATCGACCCGCCCGTGCACGATCCCCGCCTCGTGCGCCGCGGTCAGCGCCGACAGCACGCAGACGCCCACCCTGGCCGCCTGCGGGACGGGCAGCGGGCGGCGCGAGCGTACGGTCTGCTCCAGCGAGGTCCCGGAGACGAACTCCATGACCAGCCACGGAGCATGGTCCTCGAACACCACGTCGAGCACCCGCACGACGAACGGGTGCCGCAGCCCGGCGGCCCTGCGCGCCTCGAACAGGGCCGCGTCGCGCAGCTCCGGAGGCACCCGCAGCCGCCTGACCGCGACGTCGCGGTGCTCCGCCTCGTCGAAGGCCAGGCGTACGGAGCCCGTGCCCAGGGGGTTCAGCAGGCGGTAGCGACCGTTCAGCTTCTTGGTCTCACCCATGTCGGAACGCACGATAGCGCCAGGACACCGCCGAGACCACGGGGCGGCCCGTCACGCGGAGCGGCCCGTCAGCCAGTTCTCGTGGGCCTTGTTCACCTTGCGCCACAGCTCGTCCTTCTCCTCGGCGCTCACGTCGTCGAGCGGCAGCAGGAAGACGTCCGCCAGGGCCGCGTAGTAGTCGCGCGAGGTGTCCAGCGTCACCGAGTGCGCGCCGGCGCCGAGCCGGGTGAGGTGCAGCCCGCGCAGGCTGTCCACCCCGTACGCGTCGCGCCGCTGGACCGCGGCCACCCGCACGAAGCCGGACTCCGGAGACGTGGTCAGATGGCGATGCATACCGGTGAACGCCGACATCTCCGCGGGCTCCGTGGCGAAGTCCATGCCGTCGAACGAACCATTCGGGTCGTGGTCGAACCGCCACCCGCCGGGCGCGACCTCCGAGGCGCGCAGGACGTACTGGAAGGGCCCCTGCCGGTACGTGCCCGCCACCAGCGGCAGCGGCTCGTGCAGCGCGTCGCCGAGCCCGACGTCCACCAGCCACTCGCCGCCCGGGTTGTCGCCTGAGGGCAGGCCGCGCACGGTCAGCACCAGGTGGCTGGCGTCGACCTCCGGCGCGCCGCCCCGCTTCTGCACGCCGCCGACGTGCCGGACCACGTCGTAGCCGAGCGCCCCGGCCAGCGCGGAGAACGCGCCGTTGAGGTGGTAGCAGTAGCCGCCCCTGCCCCGGATGATGCGCTCGGCGGACTCCCGCGGATCGACGGTCGTGGACCGGCCGAGCCAGATCTCCAGCGCCTCGTACGAGACCTTCTCGACGTGGGCCCTGTGGAGAGTGCGCAGGCCGTCGGCGCTGACGGGGAAGCGGAGCGGATCGGGCAGGCCGAGCCGGCGGAGGTATCCAGCGGTGTTCACCCGCCAAGTCTGCACTGTTTGTGCACGAATTTAGGAGTGTCGTCTGCACAGGCCGCTTCTAGGCTTTCGTACGTGGCAGAGCAGCGACGCATCCTCGTGGTCGAGGACGATGTGACGATCGCGCTGGCCGTACGGAACAGGCTGGCCGCCGAGGGCTTCGACGTCAGGGTGGCCGGCGACGGGCAGGACGCCCTCGTCCAGTACGGCAACGCGGAACCGGACCTGGTGATCCTCGACCGGCTGTTGCCCGGTCTCGACGGGCTGGAGGTCTGCCGCAGGATGCAGGCGGCCAAGCCGGTGCCGGTGCTCATGCTGACCGCGCTCGGCGAGGAGACCGACGTGCTCGTCGGGCTCGGGGTCGGGGCCGACGACTACCTGGCCAAGCCGTTCAGCATGCGCGAGCTGGTGGCCAGGATCCACGCGCTGCTGCGCCGGGTGGAGCGGGCGTCCCAGCTCGCGGCCGAGGACACCGTGATCAGGGTGGGCGAGGTCGAGATCGACACCGCCGCCCGCCGGGTGTTCGTCCGGGGCGCGGAGGCGCAGCTCACCAGGACGGAGTTCGACCTGCTGCGCCGCCTGGCCGAGCGGCCGGGACAGGTCTTCGAGCGCGACCGGCTGCTGTCGGACGTGTGGGGCTTCTCCGAGGCGGCCGCCACCAGGACCGTGGACAGCCACGTCCGCGCCCTGCGCCGCAAGCTGGGGTCCGACGTCGTACGCACGGTGCACGGCGTCGGCTACGCCCTGGTGCGGCGATGAACCCGCTCGACTTCCTCGGCCGGATCAAGGTCAAGCTCGGCATCGTGATCGTGCTGGCCGTGGGGACCGCGTTCGTGGTGAACGAGGTCGGCATCAACGCCGGCCTCTCCCGCGAGGTGCGCATCGCGGTGGCGGTGGTCCTGGCGCTGATCATGGTGCAGGTGCTGGCCATGGGCATGACCAAGCCGCTGCGCCAGATGGCCCGCGCCGCCCAGACCATCGCCAAGGGCAGCTACACCCTGCGCGTGAACGCCACCTCGCGGGACGAGGTGGGCGAGCTGGCCAGGGCGTTCAACGCGATGGCGGCCGACCTCGGCGAGGTGGACCGGCAGCGGCGCGAGCTGGTCGCGAACGTCAGCCACGAGCTGCGCACGCCCATCACCGGGCTGCGCGCCGTCCTGGAGAACGTCGTGGACGGCGTCTCAGCCGCCGACCCCGGCACCATGCGGACCGCGCTCGCCCAGACCGAACGGCTCGGCCGCCTGGTGGCCCAGCTCCTGGACCTGTCACGGCTGGACTCGGGCGTACGCCTGATCGAGGCCGAGGCCGTCGAGCTGGCCCCGCTGGCCGAGCAGGCCGTGCGGGAGGCCGCGCTGGCGCGCGAGGACGTGGTGCTGCGGCCGCTCGTCCCCGGCGACCTGGCGGTGCGGGCCGACCCCGACCTGCTGGCGCAGGTCCTGTCCAACCTCCTCGACAACGCGGTACGGCACAGCCCGCCCGGCGGCGTGGTGACCGTACGCGGGGAGGCGGACGGCTCCGGGATCCGGCTCACGGTCGACGACCAGGGGCCCGGCATCCCGTCCTCGGCCAGGGGACGGGTCTTCGAGCGCTTCTCCCGGCTGGACGCGGGCCGCGCGGCCGACTCCGGGGGCGCGGGGCTCGGGCTGGCCATCGTGAAGGAGATCGTCGAGCTGCACGGGGGATCCATTCGCATCGACGACTGTGCCGGGTGCCGGATGGTCGTCGAATTACCAGGGAGGACGACGATGACGGACGTGCCCTTGCAGGCCGAGCACGGCACGGGGGACGAGGGCACGGCGGGGGAGCCCGCCGACGCACCCGTTGCCGCGAGCACCACAGGGGTGACGGCCCGCACGCCCGCACCCATGCCCACACCCACGCGCCCGCCTGCGCCCGTGCCCTCTGTAACTGTGGCTGCGGCTGCGGCGGTCGGCGGTGCCGTGACCGTGGAGCAACCCGTCGGGCGGACCGCCCAGATCACGCCTGCTGCCCCGGCCGCGACGAGCGGCGCTCCCACGAACGCCCTGCCCGTCCCGGCGAGCACCGCTGTGGCGGGTGCGGGGCCCGTCGGCGCTGGAAGTGCTCCGGGCCCTCTCCCTGTGGGGAGCGCGCCGTACGGGGTGCCGGGGGCCTCTGGGGGAGGCGGGGTGTGGGCCAGGTTGATCGGAGGCGGGGTCATCGGCGTCATGATCGGGTTCCTGGTCGGCATGTTCGCCGCCGTCCTGGCCAGCGTGACGGTCGGCGACGGGTTCGCGCTCGTGACGCTCGTCGGCTGCGTCGCCCTCACGGGAGCCGTCGGCGCGGCCCTGGGCGCGGGCTCCGGCAGGCGGGCCGCCGCGGCGGCGTACGAGGCGACGGCGCCGTACCGGGGCCAGGCCGGGCCGCCCCCGCCCTACGTTCCCCCGCCGCTCTTCCCCAGGCCCGAGCTGCCCGAGCCGCCCCGGTGGCTGTTGCCGGCGGCGGCGGGGGCGGGCGTGTTCGCCGCGGTGGCGCTGCCGGAGGCGCAGATCGGGCTGGGCATCGTGCTGGTGGCGATGGTGCTGGGCGCGGCGGCGCTGCCGGCGGTGCGGCGGCGGATGACGCCGTGGACGCTGGCGTTCGGGGCCACGGCGTACTGGCTGATCTCGATGGCGGCGGTGCGCGACGCCGACTGGCTGGTCGCGATCCTGCTCGTGGCGGGGGCCGGGCTGGGCGGGCTGGCGGTCTCCGGCGCGGGGGGCGGCTGGCTGGGCGTGATCAGGGGCGGCGTGTCCGTGGTGCTCGCGCTCGGGCCGGTGCCGTGGTTCCTGGCCAGGCCGGTGAAGCGGCTGACCGCGCGGCGGCGCGTGCTGCCGATGGTGGCCGCGCTGGGCATCACGGCGGTGCTGCTGCTGGTGTTCGGGCTGCTGTTCGCCTCGGCGGACGCGGTCTTCGCCGCGTACGTGGAGCGGCTGACCACCGCGCCGGACTGGGCCGAGTCCGCGCCGGTGCGGATCTTCCTGTTCGCGCTGTTCGCGGTGCTGCTGGCCGCCGTGGTGCTGGTCGCGCTCAGGCCGGTCGTCGACCCCGTGGGGCCGGACACCAGGTTCGGGGTGAGCAGGAGCGTCTGGCTGGTGCCGCTCACGGCGGTGAACCTGCTGTTCGCCTCGTTCGTGGCGGTGCAGATCACGGCGTTGTTCGGCGGTGACACGCTGGTGGTGAGGACGGCCGGGCTGACCTACGCCGAGTACGCCAGGCAGGGTTTCTTCCAGCTCGTCGTGGTCAGCGTGGTCGTGCTGGGGATCGTGGCGGTGGCCGCGGGGCTGCTGAAGGTCGGGTGGCGCGAGCGCTGGCCGCTGGCCGTGCTGCTCGGCGTGCTGTGCGGGCTGACCATGGTGGTGCTGGCCTCCGCGCTGCACCGGATGAACCTCTACACCGACGCCTACGGCCTGTCCCGGCTGCGCCTGTCCGTGCAGGCCACGGTGTGGTGGCTGGTCGCGCTGTTCACGCTGGTGCTGGTGGCGGGCGGCGCGCGCATGGCGGGGCGCGGGAGCGGCTGGCTGCCCCGTACGGTCGTGCTGGTCACGGGCCTGAGCCTGGGCGCGTTCGCGGTCGTCAACCCCGACCTCCAGGTGGCGCGGACGCAGGTGCAGGTGCGCGGCCTCGACAAGATGGACTCCGACTACCTCGGCGACCTCGGCGCGGAGGCGGTGCCTGCGCTCGACCGGCTGCCCGAGCCGCAGCGCAGTTGCGTGCTGGCGGCCGTGGTCGAGGCCAACGGGCTCGCCGAGCCCGACCCGTGGAACGGCTGGAACCTGGCCCGCTCCCAGGCCCGCGATCTGCTGGCAGAGCGGCCCGTGAAGGAGGCCGCTAACTGCGTCCCGGCCTACTCCCGCCGCTCTGATTGAATCCTGGGGTGAGCTTCGACGTAGTCATCAGCGGCGGACGGGTGCTCGACGGCACGGGCGCCCCTCCGTTCCGCGCGGACGTGGCGGTGACGGGCGACCGGGTGGCGGCGGTCGGCCGGCTGGACGGCGCCAGGGCGGGCGCCGTGATCGACGCGACGGGGCGGTTCGTCGCGCCCGGCTTCGTCGACTGCCACGCCCACGGCGACGCGGCCGTGTTCGACCCCGCCGTGCAGCGGGCGGCGCTGCGGCAGGGGGTGACCACGTTCGTGCTGGGTCAGGACGGGCTGTCGTACGCGCCCGGCTCCGCCGCGACCGTGGCCTTCGTCTCCCGCTACTTCGCGGCCGTCAACGGCGCGCTGACCGACGGGCCGCTGACCGTGGGCGAGCTGCTCGACGGCTACGACCGGGCGGCGGCGCTGAACACCGCCTACCTGCTGCCCCACGGCACGATCCGCTACGACGTCATGGGCCCCTCGCCCGACCGGGCGGCGCCCGGCGACCTGGCGGCGATGGTCCGCCACGTCGAGCGAGGGCTCTCCGAGGGCGCGGCCGGGCTGTCGAGCGGGCTCGAATACCTGCCGGGCCGCTACGCCGACGCCGAGGAGCTGGCCGCCCTGTGCGCCCCGCTCGGCGGCCTCCCGTACGTCACGCACATGCGTGCCTACGGCGCGAAGGCCGGGACGGGCATGGAGGAGGTCGTGGAGATCGCCGAGCGCTCAGGCGCGGCCGTGCACGTCTCCCACCTGCACGGGCCCGCCGACGTGCTGTTGCCGCTGGTCGAGCAGGCGCTCGGCAAGGGCGTCGACCTCACCTACGACACCTACCCCTACCTGCGCGGCAACACGATCCTGGCGATGGCCGCGCTGCCGCCGTCGGTGCCTGGCGCGGACCCGGGCCCCGCGCTGGAGATGATCGCCTCCGGCGCGCTCGACGCGTGGTGGCCGACGCTGTCCGGCCTCTGGCCCCGGCTGACCGTCTCGCACGCCCCCGGGCTGGAGTGGGCGGAGGGGCTGACCATCGTGACGGCGGCCGAGCGGGCGGGGGTGGAGCCGGCCGAGTTCTGCCGCCGACTGCTGACGGAGACGCGGCTGGAGGCCGGTGTCGTCATCGCCCGTCCCGACGAGGGCCCGCACGGCGAGGAGTCCGTACGCCGGATGCTCCGCCACCCCTCCCAGACCGGCGGCTCCGACGGCATCTACGTCGGCGGACACCCGCACCCGCGCGGGCACGGGGCGTTCGCCAGGTTCCTCGGCCGGCACGTCAGGGAGCTGGGCGACTGGACGTGGGAGCAGGCCGTGACGCACCTGTCCGCCCACCCCGCCCGGCGCTTCGGGCTGGCCGACAGAGGGCTGCTGCGGCGCGGGTTCGCCGCCGACGTAGTGGTGATCGACCCGGCCACGGTGGCCGACCTGGCCACCTATCAGGCCCCTCGCACGCTCGCGGAGGGGATCGACGACGTGCTCGTCTCCGGCGTACGCGTGCTGGCGGGCGGCGAGCTGACCGGGGCCACTCCCGGGCGCGCGCTCCGGCCGTGAGCGCACGCCCGTCGAGACAGCCGTTGAGATAGGGTCGGACGCGGACGAAGGGGGTGTTGTGCCGGCGATCCTCGGCCAGTCGGTCTTCGACGGCGAGCTCGAATTTCCCGCGATGGTGGTGCACCGCGACGCGCTGGAGCACAACATCACCACGATGGCGGCCTTCGTCCGCGACCACGGCATGGAGCTGGCCCCGCACGCCAAGACGCACATGTCTCCCGAGATCGCCGCGCTGCAGCTCGCCGCCGGCGCGTGGGGGCTCACGGTGGCCACGCCCCGGCAGGCCGAGACGGTCAGGGGCTTCGGCGTGGGCCGGATCATGGTGGCCAACCAGATCGTCGATCCCGCGGGGCTCGCGTGGGCCGCGCGTGAGCTGGCGGCCGACCCGGAGTTCGAGTTCCTGAGCTTCGTCGACTCCAGGGCGGGGGTCGACATCCTGGCCAGGCACGCGGGCGAGCGGCCGTTCCGGGTGCTGGTGGAGCTGGGGCACGAGGGCGGGCGGGCCGGGTGCCGCACGCTCGACGAGCTGCTCGAGGTGGCCGCGTACGCGCAGCGGACGCCCGGCGTCGAGGTGGCCGGGGTCGCCGGGTACGAGGGCGCGCTCAAGACCGCCGACGAGGTCCGGAAATATCTCGACTCGCTGGCCGAGGCCGTCGAGTACGTCCGGGTCAAGAGCCCCATCCTGACCGTGGGCGGCAGCCAGTGGTTCGACGTGATCGGCCGCGAGCTGGTCGCCGCCCAGGCCCGGGTCCTGCTGCGCAGCGGCGCCTACGTCACCCACGACGACGGCTTCTACCGCGAGCACACTCCGTTCAACCGCATCGAGGGCGAGCTGCGCCCGGCGCTGGAGGTGTGGGCGCACGTGTTGTCCACGCCCGAGCCCGGCCTCGCCGTCGTGGGCATGGGCAAGCGCGACGCCCCCTACGACGAGGGCCTGCCGATCCCGCGCCGCGGCGGTGTCACCGTCGTGAAGATGCAGGATCAGCACACCGTGGTCCGCGCCACCGGGCTCAAGCCCGGTGACCTGCTGGCCTTCGGCATCTCCCATCCGTGCACGGCGTTCGACAAGTGGCGCGTGCTGCCGCTGGTGGACCGGGACTACCGTGTCGTTGGCACTGTAAGCACGAATTTCTAGGGAGATCAGGTGAAAAAGGAGCTCAAGACCACGGAGGGCGCCGCCCCGGTCGGCGCCTACTCGCAGGGGCTCGTGGTGGGCGACTTCGTCTACACCTCCGGCGCGGGGCCGCTCGACCCGCAGACGGGCGAGGTCGTCGGCGACGACGTGGCCGCCCAGACCCACCAGGTCATGCGCAACCTCGGCGCCATTTTGGCGGCGCACGGCCTCGGCTTCGACGACGTGGTCAAGTCCACGGTGCACCTCCAGCACCTCAAGCGTGACTTCAAGGCGTACAACGAGGTCTACAGGTCGTACTTCAACGCGCCTTACCCCGTCCGCACGACCGTGGGCTCGGAGTTGATGGACATCCTCGTGGAGATCGACTTCGTCGCGCACAAGAGCGCTTAGGGTCTGCGTGTGGACAGTTCGGTGTACGTCTTCGTCGAGGACCTGCGCGGCGAAGGCGTCGAGCGGGTGCTCGACAGGATCAGCGGTTACGGCGTCTCCGGCATCACCGTCGGCGCCGTGCACCACTCCTCCATCGACGTCACCCCGCACGGGCTGTCCCGGCTGACGGTGCGCCACGACGGGGCCCACTTCACCCCGCCGCCGGAGTTGTTCGCCGGGCTGCGGCTGAGCCCCGTGCCCGGCTACCCGGAGGCTTTCGACGGGCTGCGCGAGGCGTGCGCGAGACGGTCCATGAAGCTCCACGGCTGGACGGTCTTCCTGCGCAACACCACGCTCGGCACCGAGCATCCCGACGTGACCGTACGCGACTGCTTCGGCGACCGTGGTTCGCTCACCGCCCTGTGCCCGGCCCACCCCGACGTGCGCGAATACGCCGTCGCGCTGGCCAGGGCGGTGGCCAGGCTGGGCGTCGACAGCGTGGTGGCCGAGGCGCTGCACTTCCGGCCGGTCAGGCCGCAGCGCTCGTTCGTGCCGCTCGGGCCGATGGACGCCTACCTGTTCGGGCTCTGCTTCTGCGACTACTGCCTGCGCCGCGCCACCGACCTGGGCGTGAACGCGGAGGTGGCGCGAGACGAGTGCGCCAGGATCGTGGGCGGGGTCTTCGACGGCGACCCGCCCGCGCAGGGCGAGGTGACCAGGGCGGCACTGACCGCGTACGCCGGGCCGGATGTCGTGGCCTACGCCCGCGCGCGCTCCGAGACGGTCACCACGCTGGTGTCCGAGGTGTCCTCGGCGGTGGCCGAGGAGGGCTCGAAGCTGGTGTTCATCGACTCGACCGGGGCGGTCAAGGGCTACGCCGACGGGCTGCCCACGCCCGGCCTGGCCGCCCACGACGCCTGGCAGCTCGGCGTCGACCTGGTGGCGCTGGGTGACCTGGTGCCCGCGTTCGGGGTGCTGGCCTACGCGCGTGACGCGGCGCGGGTGGCCGACGACGTGGGGGCCTACCTGCGTTCCGTGGGCAAGGACCGGGAGGTGCGGGCGGTGCTGCGGCCCGGCTATCCCGACAGCGACTCCGTCGACCGGCTGGTGGCCAAGGCGCGCGGCGCCAAGGCGGCGGGGGCGCTGGCGGTCGACTTCTACGCGTACGGGCTGGTGCCGTACCCCGTGCTCGACCGCATCCCGGCGGCGCTGGCGGAGACCCGCTAGGCGGCGCCGGGCCCTCGACGGACGCCGTCGAGGAGCGCCGAGACGGCCTCGGCGGGGAAGTCGTCGGCCACCCGCAGCCCTCGGAACACCGCCCGCATCCAGACCGCCCCGGCCAGCAGGTCGACGATCAGCATCGGGTCGGCCGACCCCTTCAGCTCGCCCCTGCGCGCCGCGCGCTCGAAGATCTCGCGTTCCCTGGCGAAACGGTCGGCGAAGAAGCGCCGCGCGTCCAACTCGGGATGGCGGACGGCGGCGCCCAGCGCGGCCACGGCGATGTCGCTGCCCGGCGGCTCGGTCAGCAGCCGCCTGACGCCCTCCACCAGCGCGACCAGGTCGCCGCGCAGGCTCCCCGTGTCGGGCGCGTCGAAGCCCAGGACGTCGGACTCGACCAGCGCCGCCCCCAGCAGCGCGGCCTTCGACGGCCACCAGCGGTAGATCGTCGTCTTGTTGACGCCCGAGCGCTCGGCGACCCCCTCGACGGTCAGCCCGTCGTAGCCCTTCTCGGCGACCAGCCGCAACGTCGCATCGAAGATCTCCCGCTGCTTCCTCGGCGCCATGAGGCCTATTTTCTCCCGGCGAACGCCGTGGCCACGCCCAGCCCGAGGTAGACGACGCCGCTGACGTGACGCAGGGTCCTGGCCCTGGTGCCGAGGCGGCGGCCGAGGGTGCCGGCGGTGACGGCGTACACGAGGTCGGAGACCAGGCCGAGGAGCAGCAGCGTGAGGCCGAACACCGCCACCTGGAGCGCGGGCGAGCCCGCGTCGGGGCGCACGAACTGCGGCAGGAACGCCAGGAAGAACAGCGCCACCTTGGGGTTGAGCACGTTGACCAGGACGCCTTCGAGGAACACCTTGCCCAGCGGCTGCGGCTCAGGCCGGCCGGGCTCCGCGTCCTTGCCGGTGAACGCGCGGATGCCCAGGTAGACGAGGTAGGCGACGCCGGCCCACTTGACGATCGCGAACAGCGTGGCCGATTGCTTGATCACGTACGACAGGCCTGCGGCGGCGGCCGCGATGTGCACGAGCGTGCCGGTCTCCACGCCCAGTGCGCTCGCCAGGCCCGCCGCCCGGCCCTGGGCGATCCCTCTGGCGGTGATGTAGAGGTGGTTCGGCCCTGGGATGAGGACCAGCGCGAGCGAGGCCGTCACGAAGAAGGCAAAATTCGTGGAAGATATCACGAAAGAGCAGCGTAAGATGGTTTTGGTATGTCGGAGAGGGCCAATCTCGGCCCGCTTTTCCGGACCAATTCTCTGTCAGTGGAGCGTGGCATAGTTTCAGGCGTGAACGGTCTTCTCGTCGGACGATCCGCTGAGCTGGCGGGGCTGGTGCGGGTGCTCCAGTCCGCCGCCGCAGGCGTGGCCGGGGTGGCGCTCGTCGGCGGTGACGCGGGGATCGGCAAGACCCGGCTGATCACCGAGCTGGCCGCCGAGGCTCGCGAGCGCGGCTTCCACGTGCTGATCGGCCAGTGCGCCGAGCTCGGCGACGCGCTGCCCTACCTGCCGCTGGCCGACGCGCTGCGCGGCGCCGAGCCCGCCGTTCGCGAGGCCGCCGCCGCCCACCCCATGCTCGGCGGGCTGCTGCCCGGCACGGAGAGCGCGTCCTCCACCGGTCTCACGCAGCAGCGGCTGTTCGGCTCGCTGCTCGGGCTGCTGTCCGACGTGCAGCCGGTGCTGTTCGTGATCGAAGACCTGCACTGGGCCGACCGCTCCACCCGCGACCTGCTGGTCTTCCTCAGCCGCATGGTGCAGAGCGAGCGGGTCTGCGTGGTCGGCACCTACCGCACCGACGACCTGCACCGCCGCCACCCGCTGCGATCCGTGCTGGCCGAGCTGAAGCGCCTGCCCACGGTCATGAACGTCGAGCTGGGGCCGCTGGGCTCGGGCGACATGTCCGACTACGTCGCCAGCATGGGCGCGGTCGACGCCCACGGGCTCGGCCTCATCGTGTCGCGCGCCGACGGCAACCCGTTCTACGCCGAAGAGCTGTTCGCCGCCATGGCCGAGGGCGACCGGCTGCCCGACGGGCTGGCCAGCCTGCTGATGTCCAGGGTCGAGGTGCTGTCGGAGCCGGGGCAGCGGGTGCTGCGGGCCGCCGCCGTGGCCGGCCGCAGCGTGGAGGACGACCTGCTGCGCGAGGTGTCCGGGCTGCCGCTGGCCGAGTTCGAGGAGGCGGTGCGGGAGATCGTCTCGCGCGGCCTGCTCAAGATCAAGGGCCACGGCTACGCCTTCCGCCACGCGCTGCTCCAGGAGGCCGTCTACACCGACCTGCTGCCGGGCGAGCGCACCAGGCTGCACGCCGCCTTCGCCCGCCTGCTCAGCTCCCCGGCCGAGCTGGCGCACCACCACCTCGCGGGCCACGACCTGGCCGGGGCGCTGGCGGCGTCCGTCGAGGCGGGCCGAGCGGCCGAGCGGGTTGGGGCGCCCGCCGAGGCACACAGTCACTACGACCGTGCGCTCGGCCTGTGGGACCGCGTGGTAGACGCCGCCCGGCTGGCCGGGGAGAGCCGGACCGAGCTGGCCTTCCGCAGTGCCGTGATGGCGGCCGACAGCGGCGACAACCACCGGGCCGCCGTCCAGTTGCGGGCGTTGCCGCCGACGTCGGAGGTCAGCGAGCGGCTGGCCTACTACCTCTTCGAGCTCGACGACAGCGCGGGCGCGGTCGCGGCGGC
Organism: Nonomuraea antimicrobica; assembly: GCF_039536965.1. Classification (NCBI taxonomy): domain Bacteria; kingdom Bacillati; phylum Actinomycetota; class Actinomycetes; order Streptosporangiales; family Streptosporangiaceae; genus Nonomuraea; species Nonomuraea antimicrobica. Next base: position 134,961 of record NZ_BAAAZP010000022.1, read on the forward strand.
CGAGCGGGCCGTCGAGAGCGCCGACGACCCGGCCGCGCTCGCCCGCGCGCTGTCCACCTACGCCCGCACGCTGTTGTGGTCGTCGCGGCACCAGGAGGTCGAGGCGCTGTGCGGCCGGGCGCTCGAGACCGCCCGCGCCGCCGGGGCCCGAGACGCCGAGGTGGGCGCCATGCTCACGCTGGCCACGTTCGTCGAGCAGCGCGCCGACGTGGCCACGGCGCACAAGCTGGTCGAGGCGGCCTCCGCAGAGGGCACCGGCGACCTGGCGATGGACCTGCGGGCCCGCTTCCACCACGCCCGCATCCACTACGAGCAGGGGCTGCTCGCGCACGCCGCCGAGGTGGCCGACGAGGGCGTCAGGATGGCCGCCGAGACCGGGCTCAAGTGGAGCACCTTCGGCACCGACCTGCGGTTCCTGCGCTTCCTCATCCACTACGTGGCCGGCGAGTGGGACCAGGCCGAGCTGGTCGCGGGAGGCTTCGGCGCGCGGGTGGGCACGCAGCCCGAGGCCGTCCTGTCGTCGTTCGCGCTGTTCATCGAGGTCGCGCGCGACCTGCCCGCGGTCGAGGGGCGGCTGAGGTGGCTGCGGCCCTTCTGGTCCGACGAGCTGGCCGCCTACATGTCCAGGGGCCTGGCGGCCGAGCACGCGCTGTGGCACGGCGACCCGGCGGCGGCGCTCGACCATGTGCAGGCCGCCATCGCGGGGCTGATGGACGGCGAGGCGGGCGTGCTGCGGCTGGCCGCCGTCGGGCTGTGGGCGCTGGCCGAGCTGGGCACCACCGAGGGCGCCGACGAGCTGCGCGCCCGCGCCCGCGTCGCGGTCGAGGCGGGCCCCGTCGGGGAGGGCGGCTACCTGGGGGCCGAGGGGCTGGCCTGGGCGCTGCGGGTGGAGGCCGAGTGGCACCGCGTGCACGGGCGGCTCGACGTGGAGGCGTGGCGGCGGGTGGTGGCGGCCTTCGACTTCGGGTTCGTCTACGAGGTGGCGCGGGCCCGGTGGCGGCTGGCCGAGGCGCTGCTGGCGGCGGGCGACCGCGAGGGGGCACTGGAGGAGTGGGCGCTGGCCAGGGAGACGGCGGGCAAGCTGCGCGCCGTGCCGCTGGAGAACGCCCTCCTCGACTTCGGCCGCCGCGCCCGCTTCGGCTCGGGCACCGGCTCCGGTGGCCGGGGCTCCGTCGGTCAGGGCGGCGGCGGTCAGGGCGGCGGTCAGGGCGGCGGTCAGGGCGGGCTCACGGCTCGGGAGGCTGAGGTGCTGCGGCTGGTCGCCGACGGGCTGACCAACCGGGAGATCGCGGAGCGGCTGTTCATCGCCCAGAAGACGGTGAGCGTCCACGTGTCCAACATCCTGGCCAAGCTGGGCGTCGCCACCCGCACCCAGGCCGCCGCGGCCGCCCGGCAACGCGGCCTGCTGACCTAGCCCGCCTGAGGTGGGTCGTGTCCCCACCACGGCAGTGGCGCGGCCGGGCGGCCTGCGGCTCGGCGGGCCTGATGCCGGGCCCGGCGGTCAGCTCGTGATGGTCTGGTCGCGCAGCAGGAAATAGCTCGCGTGGTCGGTCTGCAGGTAGGCGTGGAAGTTCGGGGCCATGCTGTCGGCCGACTTGTCCGCCGTGACGATCGTGACGACCACATACTTCTTGGACGCGCTTGAGAGGATCTTGCCGTAGACGTACTTGGTGTGGGCCTTGTCCTGGCGCCACCTGACCGCGTCCGACGAGAGTTTGGCGAGGCGGTCGGCCGTGGTCTTGGCGGCCTTGTCGCTGGGGAAGGACATCATGATCTGCACGGCCTTGAGGTGGCCGCTGTAGGCGGAGTAGGCGAGCTGGATCGCGCGCTGGCAGTCGTTCTTGGCCAGCAGGCCCTGGCCGTCCACCGGGGTGCACGAGTTGTAGGTCCAGCCGGCGACCTTGTTGGCCTGGAACTTGACGCCGCCCAGGGCGAAGTCCCAGTCGTCGAACTCCTCGTCGGTGAGCGGCGAGCCGGGCTGGGCCTGGTTCGAGGACGAGTCGGGCTCGGAGGTGGGCTGTGCCGGGGTCGGGTCGTCCGAGGCTGAGGTGTCGGGGGTCGGGTCGTCCGGGGTCGGGTCGTCCGACGGCCGGCCGGATGAGGGCGCCCGGGTGTCGGCGGGCTGGGCGATGGGGGTGGACCCTCCGGCGGAGCTGAGGTAGAGGTACACGCCCACGCCGCCGCCACCGAGGAGGAGCACGGCCAGACCGACGGCCAGCCCGATGATCAGGGCGGTGTTGCTCTTGGCGGGAGGGCGGGGAGCGTAGCCCGCCGGTGGGAACGGGCCGCCCTGCGGACTCTGCTGGTACGGGCCGCCGCCGTAGCCGGGTTGTTGGTGCGGGCCGGGTGCCTGACCGTGGCCCGGCTGGTGCTGTGGGCCGGGTGTCTGGCCGTGGCCCGGCTGTTGGTGCGGGCCGGGTGTCTGGCCGTAGCCCTGTTGCCAGGGGTCGGTGGCCTGGCCGTGGCCTGGCTGGTGCTGCGGGTCCGGCTGCCGGCCGTGGCCCGGCTGGGGCGGGTGCGGGCTGGGCGTCCAGCCGTAGTTCGGTTGCTGGGGGCCTGGTTGGCCGCCCTGGTCCGGCGGCGGTTGGGCGGACGGCTGCGGAGGGCCGTAGGCGTTGGGGGCGGGGTGGTGCGGGGGCGGGCCGTAGGGCTGCGGAGAGCCGTACCCTTGCGGCGCCCCCTGCGCACCGCCCCGAGGTGCCGACTGGTGGGGCTGGGGAGGCTGCGGAGGGTATGCCATCCCCCCATTCTGGTGCAGCCCATTACCTTCTGCCTCAAATACCCCACTAATCGTCATCTTCCGTGGTGAAGATGCTTTGGTCGGCCCGGTGGCGACCAAGGTCTGATGCCCCGCGGCACGGGCTGTCCGTAGCTTCGGCGCATGACTGAAGTGCGCACCCCGCCCGCCAGCCGCGTCCACGAGGTGGACGTCGTACGCGGGTTCGCGCTGGCGGGCATCCTGGTCGCGAACATCGGCTACTTCGCCGACCCCGGTTACGCCCAGTCCGGCGACATGCCCATCCCCGACGGCCCGGTGGCCCTGGCGATCACCGCCTTCGTGCTGACCAAGTTCTACATCGTCTTCTCGTTCCTGTTCGGCTACTCGTTCACGCTGCAGATGCGCTCGGCCGAGCGGGCGGGCGCGAGCGTGACGGCCAGGACGCTGCGCAGGTGCCTGGGCCTGTTCGTGATCGGCGTGCTGCACGGGATCCTGCTGTGGATCGGCGACATCCTCACCCTGTACGCCGTGCTCGGCCTCGTCCTGCTCGGCCTGCGCAACCTCAGGCCGAAGACCGCCGTCGTCATCGGCTCGGCCATCGTCGGCGTGCTGACCCTGCTGTGGGCCGCGCTGGCGTGGTTGTCCAGCCTCGACCCCTCGGCCGGGCAGGCGACGCCCGTGGACGACGGAGCCAGGGCGCTGGCCCTGGCCACCGGCGGGCCGCTGGACTTCCTGACCCTGCAGCTCGAGACGTACCCGTCGATCGTGGCCATGGTCTGGCTCTTCCAGGGGCCGATGGCGCTGGCCATGTTCCTGTTCGGGCTGGCGGCGGGCAGGTCCAGGCTGCTGGAGGAGCCGGAGCGGTGGTCGCGGCTGCTGCCCCGGGTGCAGTGGATCGGCTTCGGGCTCGGACTGCCCGGCGGGATCCTGATGGCCTGGACGGCCGGAGCGGGCGGCACGGGGGAGCTGGTCGGGATGGCGGTGAACAACCTCACCTCCGTCCTGCTGGCCGCCGCGTACGTGGCGACGCTGCTGCGCGCGATCAGGCGTTTCCCCGCCGTCGGGCAGGCGCTGGCCCCGGCCGGGCGGGTGGCCGCCTCCAACTACGTGGGCCAGTCGGTGCTGGCCTGCCTGGTCTTCACCGGGTACGGCCTGGCGCTGGCGGGCCAACTGCCGCCGATCGCCGTGATGGGCGTGGCCCTGGTGATCTACACGGTGTTGCTGTGGGCGAGCGCGCGCTGGCTGCGCACCCACCGCCACGGCCCGGTCGAGTACGTCCTGCGCCGCCTCACCAACTGGGCCTAGACCGCGGCCTCCGCGCACGTCCGCCTGCGGTACTTGCCGGGCGCCACCCCGTACTCGCGCTTGAAGGCGTTGCCGAAGGCGAACTCCGAGCCGTACCCCACCTGCTCGGCCACCTCCGCCACCGACGCGTCGGTCTCGCGCAGCAGCCGCGCCGCGCTGGCCAGCCGCCACCACGTGAGGTACGCCAGCGGCGGCTGCCCCACCAGCCCCGTGAAACGCCGCGCGAACCCGGCCCGCGACAACCCCACGTGGGCGCCGAGCGACTCGACCGTCCAGCGGTGGGCGGGGGCGCGGTGGATGGCGTCGAGCGCGCCGCCGATGGCCGGGTCGGCGAGCGCGGCGGCCCAGCCGGTGTGCGCGCAGACCCCGGCCTCCCGGTCGAACCAGGCCCGCAGGATGTAGAGCTGCAACATGTCGAGCAGGGAGGTCACGACGGTGTCCGCGCCCAGGCGGGGGTTGTCGATCTCGCCCGCCAGCAGCTCGACGGCGGCCCTCAGCTCGGGGTGGCAGCCGAGCGTCGTGGGCAGGTGGATCACGGCGGGCAGCGCCTTCAGGATGGGGTGGGCCCTGCCGGTGTCGAGCCGGTAGCCGCACGACAGGGTGACGGTCTCGGCCCCCGAGCCGCCGAGGTCGGCCGACGCGAACAGGTCGAGGTCGCCGCGCGTGTCGCAGGCCACGGGGGGCAGCGGCCTGGCCGGGTCGTCGGTGAGGCCGTACCTGTCGCCGTGCGGCAGGAACACGACGTCGCCCACGCTCAGCGCGACCGGCTCACCGGCCGGGGGGATCAGCCAGCACGAGCCGCGCAGCACGACCTGGAAGCTCGACGACCCGGAGGCGCCGGGAAAGGTGTGGCCCCAGGGGGCACGCCAGGAGACGCGGGCGGAGGTCGGGCGGCCGGTGCGCATGAGGGCGACGACGTCGCTCAGGACATCCATGGGCGCAGTATAGACATGGAGACGATCGCGTATAAATGCTGGACAGCAGCGCATTCAGTATCTCAGCCCTGGCTCCTACGGTGGTCGCGTACCGAATTCCCCTGAGAAGGAGACCACGATGGCCAAGGTCGGCATCATTCTGGGCAGCACCCGTCCCGGACGCAACGGCGAGGCGGTGGCGCGGTGGGTCCACGAGCTCGCGGCCAAGCGCGGCGACGCCGAGTACGCGCTCATCGACCTGAAGGACTACGACCTGGGCCACCTGGACGAGCCCAAGATCCCGGCCATGGGCGACTACGCGCACGAGCACACCAAGCGCTGGGCCGCCACGGTGGCCACGCTCGACGCCTTCGTGTTCGTGACTCCGGAGTACAACCACTCCATCCCGGGCGCGCTCAAGGACGCCATCGACTTCCTGTACGCGGAATGGGGCAACAAGGCGGCCGGGTTCGTCGGCTACGGCGTGGACGGCGCGGTGCGCGCCGTGGAGCACCTGCGCCACGTCCTGGCGATGGTGTGCGTGGCCACCGTGCAGCAGCAGGTCGCGCTCTCGATCTTCACCGACTTCGAGAACGCCACCGACTTCAAGCCCGCCGCCGCCCACGAGGACAAGCTGAACGCCATGCTCGACCAGGTGCTCGCCTGGAGCTCCGCGCTCGGCTCCCTGCGGGCCTGAGGCGGCGCTCCGGCCGGCCTCCGGGCCCGCACGTGCGCGCGTGCGAGGGCGGGTAAGGTCAAAGCGGTCGCGCCGCCAAGGGAACGGGGTCGTAGTGCCGGATGATCTATGAGGAGTTCGTCCGCGTTTCTCGAGATCCGGCGGTGGAGCTGTTCACCGTACGGGCCGCCGAGTCGCTCGGCCGTGACCCCTTGCTGGTCATCCACGGCGGCCCCGACTGGGATCACGCCTACCTGCTGGACCCGTTGGCGAAGCTCGCCGACCGCCACGACGTGATCTTTCCGGACCTGCGGGGATGCGGGCGGTCCACCCGCGGCCTCCCCGACGACCAGTACACCCCGGCCGCCGCGACCGCCGAGGTGTGGTCGGACCCGGCGCTGTCGGGGCCTGCGCTCACCCGCGCGGCGGCGTTCGCCGGTGCCGAGGCGGACGTCTGGCGGGCGGAGGCCCTCGACGCCTACCGCGAACGCCTGTCACGGGTACGGTTCTCGGCCGAGTGGCTGCGCCCCTGGCGGGCGGGCACCCTGCCCCCGGCCCGGCCCGATCGTGCCGCGGGCCGGCTGGCCGTGCTCGGCGTGCCGATCCTGTTGCTGCACGGTCGCCGGGACATGACGTTCCCGGCTGCGCTGACGGAACGGGCGGGGGAGCTGATCCCGTCCGCTCGGGCGGTGCTTCTCGACGAGGCGGGTCACATGGCGCACGTCGACCGGCCCGGCGCCTGGCTGGCGGCCGTGGCGGACTTCCTGTCGGCACCCTGACACCACCACCCCGGAGGAAACGACGAGCATGGCCAACACGCTGCCGGTCACCCTGGACGACGTCCACGACGCCGCCGCCCGCATCAAGGGCGTCGCCCACCGCACCCCCGTCCTGCGCTCCCGGACCCTCGACGCCCTCGTGGGCGCCGAGGTGTTCCTGAAGTGCGAGAACTTCCAGCGCGTCGGGGCGTTCAAGTTCCGCGGGGCCTACAACGCCGTCTCCCGGCTCTCGCCCGCGCAACTGGCGAGGGGCGTGGCGGCGTACTCGTCGGGCAACCACGCCCAGGCCACCGCCCTGGCCGCGCGCGAGCTGGGCAGCACCGCGGTGATCGTCATGCCCGGCGACGCGCCGCGCTCCAAGATGGCGGCCACCGCCGGTTACGGCGCGGAGATCGTCACCTACGACCGCTACACCGGCGACCGGGTGGCCATCGGCGAGGCGCTGGCGGCCGAGCGGGGCCTGACGCTGATCCCCCCGTACGAGCATCCCCACGTCATCGCCGGGCAGGGCACCGCCGCGCTGGAGCTCATCGAGGAGGTCGGCGACCTCGACGCGCTGCTCACGCCCATCGGGGGCGGCGGGCTGATCGCGGGCAGCGCGACGGCGGCCAAGGGCCTGCTGCCGGGGATCCGGGTGATCGGCGTGGAGCCCGAGGACGGCGACGACACCAAGCGCTCGCTCAGCGCGGGTGAGCGGGTGTCGATCCCGGTCCCGCGGACGATCGCCGACGGCCTGGCCTCCGAGATCCCCGGCGAGCTGACGTTCTCGCTCAACCGGCGTCTGGTGGACGAGGTCGTGCTGGCGAGCGACGACGACATCAGGGCGGCGATGCGGTTCGCGTTCGAGCGCATGAAGATCGTCGTCGAGCCGAGCGGGGCGATCCCGCTGGCCGCGCTGCTGTCGAAGCGGGCGGGCGACCTGCCGAGGCGGATCGGCGTGATCGTCTCGGGCGGCAACGTCGACACCCGCCGCTTCGCCGAACTCTGCGCGGACGCGCCCGGCTGACCCGCTGTCGGTGTGCTCGCGGGCGGCGGCACAATAGGCGGGATGACCTCCCCCCAGCCGGACGCCCGCGAGCGCCAGGACTTCCGGCGCCTCTGGTCGGGCGCCACCGTCAGCCAGCTCGGATCGGCCGTCGGCATGGTCGCGCTGCCCGTGGTCGCCGTCACCGTCGTCGGGGCCTCGGCGTTCGAGGTGGCGCTGCTGTCCGCGTTCACCGCGGTCACCACGGCGCTCCTGGCCTTCCCGCTGGGCACGTACGTCGAGTTCCGCCGCAAGCGGCCCATCATGATCACGACCGACGTCGTCAGGTTCGCCGCGCTGGCGAGCGTCCCTGCCGCGGCGGCGCTGGACGTGCTGACCTTCGCCCACCTGTGTGTCATCGCCGTCGTCAACGCCTCCTGCCTGATCGCGTTCACCGCGGCGGCCCAGTCGCACCTCAAGGCGTTGGTCTCCGGCCCGCGCCTGATCGAGGCCAACAGCCGTCTCGAGTCGACCCGCTGGCTCAGCGTCTCGGCCGGGCCGTCCGCCGCGGGAGCGCTCATCGGCCTGCTCGGCGCGGCCGGTTCGTTGCTGATCGACGCCGTGTCGTTCCTGGTCAGCGCGGTGGCCGTCAGGTCACTGCGCACCCGGGAGCCCGCGCCGCCGGTACGCGAGCGGGGCGCGTCCAGGCGGGCGGAGCTGTTCGCCGGATGGCGGTTCGCTTGGCGGCACCCGCACCTGCGGCCGATGCTGGTGAGCTGGGTGACCTTCGCCGGGGCCAGCTCGATGGGGGCCGCGGTGTCGGCCGTGTTCTACCTGCGTGATCTGGGCTTCGAGCCCTGGGAGTACGGCCTGGTCATGGGCGTGCCCTCGCTGGGCGGCTTCGCCGGGGCCCGGCTGGCGCCCCGGCTGGTGGCGCGGCTGGGCGCCGTACGCGCGCTGTGGTGGACGAGCGTGTCGCGCGGCCCCTGGTACTTCCTCATCCCGGCCGCCGTGCCCGGCACCCCGGGGTTGCTGATGTGCGGCTTCGGGTTCGGGATGGTGCTGCTGTTCGCGGGCGCGGCCAACTCCACCATGACGAGCTACCGCCAGCAGCGGACGCCCGACGAGCTGATGGCCAGGGTGGCGGCCCTGTGGTCGTTCGCGACGACGGTCACCCAGCCGCTGTTCATCCTGCTCGGCGGCCTGGTCGCGACCTGGGCCGACAGCCGTGCCGCGCTCTTCGCGGCGGCGGCCCTGATGTGCGCGTCGGCGTTCCTGCTGCCGCGCGGCTCCGCGGACGGTCACCGTCTGGACGCGCCGGGATCGTCCGGTTCGGCGGGCTGAGCGGCCTCGTTCCCATCCACCAGGGCGGCCAGTTCGGCGCGGCGGGAGATGCCGAGCTTGGCGTACACGCGGGCCAGGTTGTTGTTCACGGTCGCCACGGTCAGCCCGAGCCGCTCGGCGACCTGCTTGCTGCTGTGCCGGGCGGCCAGGACGGCGACCTCGCGTTCCCTGCGCGTGAGCACCCCCGTGCGGTCGTACTCCAGCAGCGGTGTGACCGCCCCCTCGCAGCGGTCGCGGAGCCGGGCCGCGCGTTCTGCCGCCATGACGGCCTTGCCGGTCAGCCGGCAGGACGTGGCCGAGCCGGGCGAGGTCGGTGGCCGCGTCGCACAGCGTGTCGCCGTCCAGGTTCGCCAGTGCCCGCGCGGCGGTCGCCAGCGTCCGGCCGTACGGGGTGCCGAGCGCGGCGCCGAGTTCGTCCAGCCTGGCGAGGTCCGGGTCGCCGCCGAGCCGCGCGACGTCGTAGTGGGCCCGGCACTCCACGGTGGGCAGCCCGATCTCGCGGGCCAGCGCGGCGGCGCGCTCGGCG